>NZ_CP026530.1:1757500-1791100 GCF_004006315.1 Nautilia sp. PV-1 | reverse complement strand
CATTTCATTCACATAGTGAATAGCATGTGAATAATTGTTGAACATAGTGTGAAAGGCTTTAATGAAAATATTGGGAATTGATCCGGGAACCATAAAATGCGGTTATGCGATTATAGAAACCAGACCGAAACTTACTCTTATAGACGCAGGATTTATAAAAATTACGGAAAAAGAGCTTCAGTATCAGCTTTCACAGCTTATAGAAGGTATTGATATGATATACGACAGCTCCATTGACGAAGTGGCTATTGAAGACATATTTTTTGCTTATAATCCCAAAACAGTTTTAAAACTTGCGCAGTTCAGAGGAGCGCTTTCTCTTAGAATACTTCAGATACACGGAAATTTTAGCGAATACACACCCTTACAGGTCAAAAAAGCGGTTACCGGAAACGGTAAAGCAAAAAAAGAGCAGGTTGCTTTTATGGTTAAAAGAATACTCGGAATAAAAGCCGATATAAAACCTCTTGACATTACTGACGCTATAGCGGTTGCCATAACGCATTCACAGAGGGTAAAATGTTAGAGATTACCGATATTATTGGAATAATCGCTTTTGCCATAAGCGGATTTATCATAGGTGTCAGAAATAAGCTCGATTTATTGGGAATTGCCATAAGCGCATTTTTAACGGCTCTTGGGGGCGGTATTATCAGAGATGTTTTGGCAGACAGGGCAATATATTCTTTTACAAATATAATACCCGGAAGCATTGTTTTGGCCGTTATAGTAACTGGAATATACTTTAAACTGCATGAATACGATTTTGAAAAAAAAGATCTGTTTTTAATAAGCGATTCGATAGGGCTGGTATCATTTTCTATTTCTGGAAGCATTGTGGCGCTTAATTCAGGATTTAACGTTTACGGAGTTGTTTTTTTGGCTCTTATTACGGCAGTAGGCGGAGGAATGATAAGAGATATTCTGATTAATAAGATTCCTTTTATATTAAAAGAAAATTTTTACGGAAGCGTAAGTATTTTTGTAAGTATATTTTTATATATTTTTGGGATTACTGATGTAAATATAATATTAATTTTGATTATAGGAGTGATAATTAGGGTAATTGCACATAAAAAAAGTTGGAAATTGCCTACTTTTTGATGTATAATATTTATACATCATTTTAAAGGAGAAGGTATGAGAGTAGGTGATTTGGTAATCGTTGCTACGCTTGGTGAAATTAAAGCTTATGTTGCAAATCCTAGAACTCCGGAAGCGGAAGCGGGATTAAAACCTAACGAAATAAAATTAGATTTAATAGCATCAATAGATATTTTAACAGCTCATAAAAGAGTAAGTGAACTCGTAACGGGTATAGAAGGTGCTAATAAACCAGGATTTTTAAACAGGGCTTTCAGCGGAGAAAACCATAATTTAAAAGCTGAAATATATAAAGAAGCGGTAAAATCAGTTGCCGAAGATATTGATATGCTTATAGACAAATACGGTGATAAAAAAGTCTTTTTATCTCTTCCTAAACATATTGCGAAAGACGTACTGGATAATGTAAAAAATAGATCAAAAATTTACAGAATTGTTGAAAAAGATCTTCTTAAAACAGATAAAAACAAACTTATTGACGAGTTTAAACCTGAAATTTTAAAATAGGGGGTTATTTCAGACCCTCTATATTAAACGGTTTTGAAAAATGATATCCTTGAGATGCGTCTACATTAAGCTTTATTAATTCCAGATACAATTTTTCATTTTCTACAAACTCAGCTATTGTTTCGAAATTAAAGTCTTTTGCAATTTCTACAATTCTTTTTAGAAGTTTTTTCAGTTTTTCGTCTTCTAAAATATCTTTTACCAGTGTGCCGTCTATTTTAATGATGTTTATTGGTAAATTTTTAATTAAATAAACAAAATTTGAATATCCACTGCCAAAATCGTCTATAGCTATTTTAACACCCATTTCAGACAGACTGTAAATTACGTCATTTATTTTTTTATCAGATATCATCTCTTCGTCTTCAAGCAGTTCTACTGTTAATTTGTGTGCTACATTGTATTCATTTATTTTTTCTGTAAGATGTTTAACAAACTGGTCGTTTTTAAGGTCTCTTAAAGAAAGATTAATAGAAAAATTATAAGGAAGTTTAGAAAATTTATTAAAGCATTTTTCAATGATAATTGTTTGAAGAGCTTCATACTGGTGTGTTTTTTTGGCAATTTCAAGAAAATGAAACGGGGTATAAATTTTATTATTATGTTTTATTCTCATTAAACATTCATATTTTTCAACCTGTTTGGTTTTGTTGTTTATTATAGCCTGTACGTAAGGTATAACATTGTCGTTTTCTATTGCTTCGTTTATTATTTTTTTCCATTTCAGATTTTCTTCAAATTCTTTTAAAATAGGAAGTTTTTTATTATATACTATTATCTGTTTTTTTCTTTTTTTTGCGTATTTCAGGGCCGTATCGGCTTCTGCGAGCGTTTTTCCGATACCTACGGTAATATTTATTTTTATTTCTTCATTTCCTATTTTGAATTTTAAACTTTTAAGTTTCTCAATAATATCTGAAGAGATATGTTTCAATTTTGCTGGTGTTTTTTCTATAATAGCGTATTCATCTCCTGAAAGTTTATATGTTTTTTGAATTTTATTTAAAAACTCTCCGAATTCTTTTATCAGTTTATCACCTTCTTTTACACCGAAGAAGTCGTTTATTTCTTTGAAATCGTCTATGTTGATGATGGCTATGTATTTGTCTTCGAAATCATTGATCAGTTTTTCTCTGTTAGGAAGGTTTGTAAGGTTGTCCGTAAACATGTTTTTAGTCAGTTCTTTTGTTTTTTTATGAACTTCGTTTTTTAAATTTTTATTTAGGTCTTCAAGCATTTGGTTTTTGGTGTTTATTCTTTTTTCAAATTCGTCTATTATTTTTTCGATAATAGCGTTTTGTTTTTTTATTATATAATCGGCTATAAGTAAGATTATAAAAAATATCAGTAAATACAGACCTGATAAAATTTTCAAATCTTTTTTAAATATTTGTTCTTTTTTTTTGATGACATTATCAATATCATCTATAAAAACACTTGTAAATATGAGCCAGTTCCATGGTTTGTACAGTTTTACATATGAAATTTTAGGTCTTATAACTTTTGTTGAATATTTATAAAACCAGTATGTTACAAATCCTTCACCGGTGGTATTGGCGATTTTAAGATATTCTTTTCTGTAAAGCTTTCCTTTTGCGTCTTTTTTGTCGTCGCTTAAAAGTTTTCCGACCATTTTGGGATTTACCGGAAGAGCTACCACTTTTGCGAAATTTTTCCCGCCTTTATAATTAAGTATTTCAGCTATAGATATATATCCATGATTTTTAGGACCGAATCTTACGTTGTATATAATTTTTATAATTTTATGTTTTACCATTTTGTCTATTTCTTTTTTATATATAGCTGCTGTCAGTAAATATTTATCAAATATATGTTGATATGTTATTTTATCACCTAGTGATGTATGATGTTTAAAATATATTTGATTAATATTTTTATTCAGCAGTGTTTTTATTAATTTAATTCTTTTTGTATGGTTAAAATCTTCCATACTGCTATAAATAAGGTTTCCTTTCAGGTCTGTAAGGGCCCAGTGGACAAATGGAGTTACTTTATCGATATAATTCATAATATCATAAAGATGATTTTCATTTTTTTGAAGAATTTTAACTGCGTTTATATTGGAAGTTTTTAAAAATTTTTTTACTTCTTTTAATTTTTCTTGTCTTAACGTACTGATTAATTTTATTATATTATTAACTTGATGTTCCATCATATTTTTTTGATTTTCGATGTAATTGTTTTTTATTAAATATATTTCTGTCTGATATTTTTCATACATTATAAAAAAAGTAATGGCAAAAGAAGCAAAAGTTAAAAATATTAAAATAGAATATGTAGCTACTATATTGTGTCTTAATATTTTTTCTTTTAAAGTTTCAATTTTTTTCATTAGTTGGTTTTTCCTTGGCAACCTTGTCCAAAATACCGTTTATGAAACTTTTTGCTTTGTCTTCTGAAAAATTTTTTGCTATTTTTACAGCTTCGTCTATTACGATCTGATAAGGAGTGTCGGTATACAGTATTTCGTATATTCCTACTCTCAGTATCTGTTTGTCTACTTTGTCCAATCTGTCAAAATCCCAGTCAATCAGATGATTTTTGATGATTTCGTCAATTTCATCAATATGTTCTAAAATACCTTTTAGAAGTTTTTTTGCAAATTCGGCTTTGCCGCCTTTTACTTTTTTGTCTTTCAGTATTTCTTCAAACTGCTCTATTGCCTGGTCGTTACCCATTTCCTGTGCATATAGCGTCTGTATTACAGCTTCTCTAGCATGTGTTATCGTAGCCATTATTTCCTCCAAAGTTTTATAGTTATTAATCCTAATGCAATAAACATTTCAGGAATTAATAAAAGTGCTAGTTTTTCCGTTGTTACGGGAGTAAAAAAATATTTGAAAAATCTCAAAAACACCCCCGTTAAAATTAAAATCATTATTGAAATCAGGATTGAAAAATCCAGTGTGTTTTTTATATTAAAATTCAATTTATCTCTTTGTAAAGATTAATCATTTCGATCAGTCCAAGCATTGCCTCAAAACCTTTGTTTCCGGCTTTAGTTCCGGCCCTTTCAATTGCCTGTTCGATGGTGTCTGTTGTTAAAAGACCGAATGTTACGGGAATATCCGCCTGTAAAGTAGTATTGGCAATACCTTTTGTAGCTTCGGCCGCTACGTAGTCAAAATGAGGTGTCGCTCCTCTGATTACCGCACCTACACAGCATACTCCGTCATATTTTCCTGTTTTGATGGCTCTTTTTAATCCGAAAGGAAGTTCAAACGCACCGGGGACTAATATCAGTTCCAAATTTTCTTCTTTTCCGCCGTTTCTTAAAAACGCGTCTTTTGCGCCTTCAACCAATCTGTCAGTTATCAGATGGTTAAATCTGCTGGCTATTATAGCTATTTTTTCGTTTCCGTTTAACTGTAAGTTTCCTTCAATTATTTTCATTTATTCTCCTTGCAATTTGTTATACACTCAATTTCTTTTAATGTTGTTTCCAATGTATCCGGTGTAATCATATTAAGCCCGTCGCTTAGAGCCTCATCAGGATTATAATGTGTTTCAAAGAAAAATCCGTCTATTCCCACAGCTGCTGCCGCTCTGCTTAAAACAGGCACATATTCCCTTTTACCGCTGCTTTTGCCTCCTGCGCCTCCGGGCATCTGAACAGCATGTGTAGCGTCAAATATTACTGGTGCGTATTCTCTCATTATATATAAACTTCTCATATCCACCACAAGGTTTCCGTATCCGAATGTTGTGCCTCTTTCTGTAAGCCATACACCGTGTTTTTGAGCGTTTTCATATGTCGCTTTATTACATCCTCTTGTCTGCAGCACTTTAAGGACAGAATATTTCATATCGGCCGGATTCATAAACTGTCCTTTTTTAATATTTACGATTTTGTCGGTTTTTGCCGCTTCAACCAGCAAATCCGTCTGTCTGCATAAAAACGCCGGTATCTGAAGCACGTCTACTACCTCGGCTGCCTTTTTTACCTGCCAGGTTTCGTGCACGTCTGTTAGTAATTTATATCCGAATTTTTCTTTAACTTCGTTTAAAATTTCCAGGCCTTTTTCAATTCCAGGGCCTCTGTAGCTGTTTAAAGACGTTCTGTTTGCTTTATCGTAGCTAGCTTTGAAATAAAATTCATATTTGTCACTGTACGGTTTTAAATATTCCGCTATTTTAAAAATCTGTTCTTTGCTTTCTATTACACAAGGACCGGAGATTAATATCATTACGCACCTTTTATTTTTATTAAAATTATATCAGATATTTTTAATTAAACATTTAATGCTATAATACACTAAAAAGAAAGACCGGAAAATATGTATAAAAATAAATCGAAATTAATACCGAAACTTATAATAGGCTTGCCGGTTGTTTCGGTTTTACTGACTATATTATTTATAAGTTTCGGTACAATATTTACAATAAAACAGACTTTTAAAAAAGAACTTGTACAGACTGAAAAGAACTTTTTTAAAAATTTGAAATTCACTACCAAAAAAAGAATAAATATTACCTACAATATTATCGAAGCCCTGTATAAAAGCAATCCGAACGACAAAAATAAAACGCTTAAACTTATTCAAAGCGTTATGGATAAATTAAGATGGCCTGACAACGGATATATTTTTATATTTGATTCAAAAGGCAATACGATTTATCACATTAACCATAAATACATTGGTCAAAACAGGTGGAATGTAGTCAGAGACGGACAGAAAATAGTCCAGCTTATTATTAAATCGGCCCTTAAACATCCTGACGGAACGTTTGTAGAATACGCAGCTTATTTTCCTAACGGCAAGTCTATGGAAAAAATATCTTATGTGAAATATTTCAAGCCTCTTGATATGATAATTGGGACTGGTATATATCTAAACAGTTTAAACAAAGATCTGATTGCGAAAAAAAACAAACAAAAACAGCTTTTAAACAGTCTAATTAAAACAATTGTGATCGTTTCACTGATCTCTATGATTATAACTCTTGTAATCATGTATATACTTTCCGATATCGTTAACAGAATATTTAAGGTTTACGATAATGCATTGCAGAAAGAAAAACATAAACTGTTTTTGCAGGCTAACTACGACAATCTGACAGGTCTATGCAACAGAGAGTGTTTTATGCAGAAATTAAAAGACATTTATTATGAAGCAAACAGGAAAAAAGAAAAATTTGCCGTATTGTTTATAGATATAGATTATTTCAAACAGATAAATGATTCGGACGGTCATAAAGTAGGGGATAAGGTATTAAAAATATTAGCTGACAGATTAAAAAGCAGTGTAAGAAGATCCGATATCGTCTCAAGATTCGGAGGAGATGAGTTTTTGATAATATTAAAAGGCGTACATTCCGTAGAAGACGTAGCCTTATATGCCCAGAGGATTCTTGCTAATATAAAAAGGGAAATTGTTGTAAACAATAAAAAATATTACCTTTCAGGAAGTATAGGAATAAGCATGTATCCTGAAAACGGAGAGGATCTTGATAAACTCATTGTTTATGCGGATGTCGCAATGTATAAATCAAAAAAAGACGGCAAAGACAGATTTAATTTTTATAATTCCGAATTTACTAAAAAAGCCGAGAATTTCATAACTTTAAAAGACGATATTTTAAGAGCGCTGAAAAAGGGAGAGTTTGAAATATATTTTCAGCCTCAGTTTGATAAAAATGAGTATCTTTACGGGAGCGAAGTGCTTGTTAGATGGCATCATCCAGTAAAAGGTTTTTTATATCCTGAAAGTTTTATCCCTTCTGCCATAGAAATGGGACTTATAGACAAAATTGATTTATTTGTTTTTGAATCTGCCGTTAAACAGTATAAAGAGTGGTATTTAAAAGGGTATTATCCGGGGGTGATGTCATGGAATGTAACTATGTATCAGCTTCAGAAAAAAGAGTTTTTGCAGCAGGTTAAAAATATTATTCAAAAATACGAAATAGACCCTAAAATTCTTAATCTGGAAATTACGGAAGAAAGTATTATGAATGATCCTGAAACGTCAATTAAAATGCTGAACGAAATAAAAAAACTCGGAATAAGTATAAGTATAGACGATTTTGGTACCGGTTATTCATCATTGGCTTATTTAAAAAAGCTGCCTATAGATAAAATCAAAATCGATCAGAGTTTTATTAGCGATATTCCTTATAACAGGGATGATGTTATAATTACAAAAGCGATTATTAATCTCGGCAAAAACCTCGATCTGCTTACAGTTGCAGAGGGTGTGAAAAATAAAATTCAAAGACAGTTTGTAATAGACAAAGGCTGCGATTTTATTCAGGGGGAATATTATTCAATGCCTATATGCGCTGAAGAATTTGAAGAAAAATATTTAAGGACATATTAATGGTTGTATATAAATATTCTGCAAGCGGAAATGATTTTGTTATTTTCCATACATTTATAAAAAAAGACAGGAGTTTATTGGCAAAAGAGCTGTGTGACCGTCAAAACGGAATAGGGGCGGACGGTTTAATCGTTATACTTCCGCATGAAGAATATGATTTTGAATGGCAGTTTTACAATTCCGACGGTAGCATTGCCGAAATGTGCGGAAACGGAAGCAGGGCGGCTGCTCATTATGCTTTTATAAACGGTCTGGCACCTGCAAAAATGAGATTTTTGACTATTGCGGGTGTTATTGAAGCGGAAGTGGACGGAGATAAAGTGGAATCCCAGTTAACTCCGCATAAAGAGATTAAAGAAATAAACGAATGGAAACTTTTTGATACGGGTGTTCCGCATTTGGTTAAAATTGACAGTATTGATAATTTTGATTTACAAGAATGCAGGGATTTAAGATATAAACACAATGCAAATGTGAATGTTGCTGAGGTAAAAGACGGCAAACTGTATGTAAGAACGTATGAAAGAGGCGTGGAAGATGAAACGCTTGCATGCGGGACAGGAATGTGCGCAAGTTTTCTTTTGGCCAGGGAAAAAGGATTAGTGGGTAATGAAGTAACAGTTTATCCAAAAAGCGGTGAAGAATTACAAATAAGATTAAAAAACGGTCGTTTATATTTTAAAGGCAGAGTAAAAAATACTTTTATTGCACAATATAAGTAACAAAATGCAACACTTCTAAATAAAAGATAAAAATACTCTTTTTTATTTTTTTCCTTTCTGTTATACTTCAATAAAAAAAGGATTAAACATGCCAACATTAACAAAATTAAAAGGAAACGATGTAGCACTTTACGGAAATCAGGTAAACGTAGGAGACAATGCACCGGTTGTAACGCTTCCGAACAGAGGATTAGAAGAGGTAACTGTAGGAGGAGCTCAGGACAAAGCTCAGTTAATCGTAGCCGTGCCTAGTCTAGACACTCCTGTATGTGCAATGGAGACTGCTAAATTTAACAATCAAGCGGCATCTGTTGAAGGAGCGACTGTATATGTTGTATCTATGGATTTGCCGTTTGCCGCAAAAAGATTCTGTTCAACTGAAGGAATTGAAAATCTTCAAGTACTTAGCGACTTCAGAGACAAATGTTTCTCAGCTGCATACGGAACACTTATAGCAGAAGGACCGTTAAGAGGATTAAGTGCAAGAGCTGTATTCGTAGTAGGAAAAGACGGAAAAGTGGTATATAAAGAATTAGTTGACGAAATTACCGCTGAACCGGATTATGAAGCTGCTTTAAACGCTTTAAAAGAAGCTGCGGCTAAATAATTCCTCTTCTCTCTTTTTTATAATCATCTACTTGACTTAATTAATTACACTTGCAATAATTGCATAATCAATTGAAAGGGTTTTTATGCAATATAATAAAGAAACGTCAGTCGGTTACGCACTCACTACAACATTAAATTTGCTTAGAAAAAATTTCAATAGGGAAATAAAAAATTATGATTTAAGTTCAGAGCAGTATGGTGTTTTGAAACTCGTTTCAGAATCAGAAAAACTGACACCGACACAGATATCCGAACTTTTAAACAGGGACAAGGCTACTATTACCAGAATTATTAAATCTTTGGATCATAAAGGCTTAATACAAAAAGAGAGTATTAATAACCGTTCTTTTTATATCAAACTGACAAAAAACGGCAGGGAAATGTTGAAAAAAGCCGATGATATTGCGTTTAAATACCATAAAATGATAATGGATAAAATCGGAGAAAAAGATATAAAACATATGCTTGAAACATTAAAAAAAATCAGAGAATTATTTTAAAGGATTTAAATGAAAAAATTACTGTTTACATTAGGACTGGTAATATTATTAAACGCACAGGTGATAGATAAAATAATTGCAACTGTTAATAATATTCCTATTACTTCATATGAAGTTGACACAACTGCAAAAAAAATGAATATTTCTAAACAGAAAGCTTTAAATTATCTTTTGGATCAAAAACTTATTCAGAGCGAAATAAAAAAAAGAGGAATAGAAGTTGATGATTTTGAAGTAGAAAACGCAATGGAAAAGATTGCTAAACAAAACGGGCTTAGTTTATTCGAATTTAAAAACATATTAATGCAAAAAGGCGAATTGGATAAAGTAAAAAAACAGATAAAACAGAATCTTTTAAAAGAAAAGCTTTTTGATCAGATTGTTCAGACTAAATTAAATATATCTGACGATGAAATAAAAAATTATTATAAAAATCATAAAAATGATTTTAAAGTTTTTAATACTGTCCAGGTAACAAAATACAGTGCGAATAACAAAGAAATATTAAATAAAATAAAATCAAATCCTTTAGCTAACGCAAATGTAAAAACGTCTACTCAGGTTTACAGTTATAATGAATTGCCTGTAGGACTTTTATTTTTATTTAAACAGACCAAAGTAGGGGAATTTACTCCTATTATTAACGACGGGTTAGGATATAGCATGTATTTTATTGACAGAAAAGACGGAAGTGCGTATATACCGTTTGATAAAGTCAAAAACGCAATAGCAAATAAAATTGCGGCTGAAAAAAGAGAAATGATTTTAAAAGACTATTTTTCCAAACTGAAAAACAGAGCTTATATAAAATTTTATAAATAATTATATTTTACATGTTCCTTTTTCATTTGGAACAATTTCTCCTTCTATTTTTTTAAATCCGTTTTCATATTTCCAGATTTCAAAATTTATTCCTTCTTTTAATAAAACATCTTTAATAGTTTCTTTGTCAGTAGTCAGTATTGACACTCCGCAGTCTTCAAATATTTCGTCAGGTGTCGGAATTGATTTGATATTGTAGTCTTTTAACAGTTTTTCAGCTTTTAATCCGGTTGGAATATCTTCAAAATGAAAGTAATAATACCTGTTTAAATCATCAGTCAGTTTGTAAACAAGTTCTTTAAAATGAAGTCTTACTCCCGCAGGTAAGTATTTTAATTCAGCCATTTTTAAACCTTTAATCGTTTTTTAGTTTTTTTTCCCTTAACTGTCCGCATGCGGCGGATATATCCATTCCTTTGCTTTTTCTAATTGTACACATTATTCCTTTATTGATCAAATAATCTTGGAATTTTTTCATAGTTTCATCATCAGGTCTTTTAAAATTGGTTCCGGGATATGGATTAAAATATATTAAATTAACTTTACTCGGAATACCGTTTAAAAGCTTTACAAGTTTTTTTGCCGATTCAATATCATCATTTACATCTTTTATTACCAGGTATTCAAACATAACTTTTTTTCTTTTGTCAATCGGAAATTCTCTGATAGCGTCTATTACACTTTGAATGTTGTATGCTTTATTAAGAGGTATCAGTTCTTCGCGCAGTTTATCATCTACGGCATGCAATGATATCGCTAAGTTTATTCCTAAATTTTCGTTTCCGAGTTTCTTTATTTTTGGAGCTATTCCTGATGTAGAAACGGTCTGGCGTCTTGGGGAAATATTCATTCCGTTCTGATCGGCTAAGATTTTAATAGCTTTAACTAAATTTTCATAATTGTCTAACGGTTCGCCCATTCCCATATAAACGATATTTAACGCTTTATTTTCGTCAAAGTTTTTAAATTTTTTCATCCACCATACCTGTGCAACTATTTCACCTGCGCTTAAATTTCTTACAAATCCGCCTTTTGCGGTTAAACAAAATGCACATCCGACTTTACATCCGACTTGCGTTGAAACACAAACGGTATATTTTGCCTCTTTTTTCTTTCCGTCTTTTATTTCTTCATCTTTCATTTTTATTAATACGGTTTCTACCGTATGTCCGTCTTGCATTTTAAACAAGAATTTTTCCGTACCGTCGCTTGCTATCTCATGATTTACCAGTTCCAGAGGATTGATTATAAATTTATCTTTTAATTCTGCTCTTAAAGTTTTAGGAATATTTTGCATTTCATCAAAGTTTTCTACATATTTTCTATATATCCATGTATAAAGCTGATTAACTCTGAATTTCGGTTTTATGCCCATGTCTACCAGTTCATCAGGTAAATAATCCATAAATATTTTTTTATCCATTAATTTCCTTTAATATATTTTTTTCTACAAGTCTTTCAATTAATAATTTTTTAGCTTTTTCAATATTCTGAATATAGTCAGTGTGTGCATTTTCATTACAGTAATTTGTTATAACAAAAATTCCAAGTGTAGGTATTTTAAATTCTTTTGCCACGCTCATAACCGAATAAAATTCCATATTTTCCGCATCTATTTTCATTTTCAAGTATTTTTCAGATATTTCTTTATCAGTGGTGATATAGTTTGAAGAGTTTATAATTGTTTCACGGGAAACATCTTTTGAAAAACTTATTATGTTTTCTATAGGCGTATAACAGTTTTTGTTTAAAAAACAGTTCTCAATATTTGAAGCACTGCTTGTCTCTATAATATCAAAAATTTTTTTATTACCGTAGCTTCCGGCCGTTCCGATAAAGATTAAAAATTCAGGTTTTTGAAATAAACAGATCCTTGTAAGATTAATTGCTGAATTAATAAGTCCAACTCCTATCGGGGTGGCAAAATTAAATATTTCATTTTTACCTGCGCTTATTATCACTTCTTTATACCTTTTTATTTTGTTTCACGTGAATCATTTACAATCAAGAATAACTTTATATTTTAGTTTAACGGTTTCAGGCTTGGTTATTATTTTGTTTTCATCCGGCGATAAAAATATTAATTCTTTTATTTTACATTTTTTGTATGTGTGTTTTACCTGCTTTATAACTGAATATTGCAGTTTGTCAGAATTTATATAAGCGACTTTAATATTTTCGAACTGAGCATCCTGAGGTGCATAAAATTCGTTATCAAGCCACATATTTATTTGTCTAGTGTCTCCTAGCAGAATATAACCGTCATCGGTTTTGATATATTTAAAAGGAAAAGTTAAATTCTGCGCTTTTGTTTTAATTAATATCGCGTCTTTTTTTGGAACGACATATTTGGTAAATACTTTTGTAAATACTACATCAAAGGCAAATATATTAACTAGTAAAATCATTAAAATAAAAATTTTTTTCATTTAATTAATCCTTACGCTTATATTGTTTTTATTGAGATAATGTTTAAGATCCATAATATCGATTTCTTTAAAATGGAAAATACTTGCGGCAAGAGCAGCATCCGCATAATGTTCAAATACGTCTTTAAAATGTTCCATTTTACCTGCTCCGCCGCTTGCTATGACAGGAACGTTTACTAGTCTTGATATTTTTTCGGTTATTTCAATATCAAAGCCTGATTTTGTCCCGTCGGTGTCCATTGATGTTAACAGTATTTCACCCGCTCCTCTGTCAATGACTTCTTTAGCCCACTGAATAGCGTCAAGACCGGTATCTTCTCTTCCGCCTTTTATAAAAACGTGCCATTTGTCAGAAGCCACTTTTTTTACATCGATTGCGACAACGATACACTGGCTGCCGAATCTTTTACTGGATTCATTAATAAAAGCCGGGTTTTTTACGGCGGCGGAATTTATAGAAACTTTATCACATCCTACATTTAATAGATTGTAAATGTCGTTAAGTTCGCTTATACCGCCTCCTACGGTTAAAGGAATAAAAACTTCACGCGCGACTTCTTTTACGATATCTACTATCGGTTTACGCCCTTCATGGCTGGCGGTAATATCTAAAAAGGTGAGTTCGTCCGCTCCTTCTTCATTATATCGTATTGCGGCTTCTATAGGATCTCCCGCATCTCTAAGTCCTACAAAATTTACGCCTTTAACAACTCTGCCGTCTTTTACATCCAGACAGGGTATTATACGCTTAGCAAAATATTCCATTAATATCCTTTATAAAATAGCAGAGGCTGAAAAGCAGAATATCGATTATTCCTATTTGTCAGAATATGTATAACTTCTCTTTCTTTTAAAACGCTGCTGTTTCTCAGCCTCTTTTTTGTTATAATTTTATCAAACTATTTACATTTAGTAAAAGGATATGATATAATCAAGGCAAAGAAAAAATTTGGACAAAATTTTTTAAAAGATAAACATTATTTGGATAAAATCGTCCAAGCGATGCCCAACACCGATAATCTGGTAGTAGAGATTGGGCCTGGCTTAGGCGATTTAACAGAAAAGCTGCTGGAAAAAAGAAGAGTAACAGCTTATGAAATTGATAAAGATTTATGTGAAATTTTAAAAGAAAAATTTCCTGATCTTGAATTAAAATGTGGTGATGTATTGGAGTTTTGGCAAGAAACTCTTGAAAATGAAAAGTATGATTTGATTGCAAATTTACCTTATTACGTTGCGACAAATATAATATTAAAAGCATTAAAAGATAAAAATGCAAAAAACATACTAGTACTTATTCAAAAAGAAGTTGCGGATAAGTTTTCTGCAAAAGCGGGGGATAAAAATTACTCATCTTTAGCGATACTTGCACAAAGTGTAGCTAAAGTAAAAAAACTGTTTGATATACCTCCGGGCGCGTTTGTTCCTGCGCCCAAGGTTACAAGCAGTGTGATTTTATTTGAAAAGTTTGAAAACTCTTTTAATGAGGAGTTTGCAAAATTTTTAAAAGTCGCTTTTGCAAACCCTAGAAAAACTCTCAGAAAAAACTTATCCGTGAAATATAAGGATTTTGATCCTGAAAAATTCGGACTTGCCAAAAGCATACGGCCTCACCAGGTAGACGGCTCTACTTTTTTCCAGCTCTTTTCTAATGTCCGCTAGGCTAAAGAAAGGAGAATAAATGGAAGAAAAAAATCAAAAAGCCGTTGTTAAAACTAAAAAAAATTATCAACAAAAAAAGACAGATCCGAAAAACTTTGTTTGGTTCAAAGATTTAAACAAAGCATTTAACGAAAACGAAAAAATTCAACAGGCGAGACTTAATTCACATACAAAAATAGACAACAATACAAAAGGGTGGGTTAGATTTACGCCTCTTGGAGGATTAGACGAAATCGGAGGAAACTGTGCTGTTCTTGAAACGGAAAACAGTGCGATTATAATCGACTGCGGAATGAGTTTTCCGAATGAAGATATGCACGGAGTGGATATTTTAATTCCCGATTTCAGTTATTTAAGAGAAATAAGACACAAAATCAAAGGTCTTATCATAACACACGGGCATGAAGACCATATAGGAGCCGTGCCGTATCTGTTTAAAGAAATGCAGTTTCCTATTTACGGAACTTCGCTTCCTCTTGCAATGATTGAAAATAAATTTAAAGAGCATAAATTATTACAGTATAAAAGCTATTTCAGAAGCGTTAAAAAACGCCATCCGATTCAAATAGGAGATTTTAAAATAGAGTGGATTCATATGACGCACTCTATTATAGACAGTTCATCTTTGGCAATACAGACGCCCGTAGGAACACTTATACATACGGGAGATTTCAAAATAGACCATACTCCGATTGACGGATATGCGCCTGATTTACACAGATTTGCATATTACGGGGAAAAGGGTGTATTAGCGCTTTTCAGCGATTCTACGAACTCATATAAGCCGGGAATTACACCGAGTGAAAGCGTAGTAGGAAATACGTTTGATGACCTGTTTTTAAAAGCGAAGGGAAGAGTGATAATGTCAACATTCTCTTCAAACATTCACAGAGTATATCAGGCAATCGAAAGAGGTATTAAACATGGAAGAAAAGTGTGTATTATCGGTAGAAGTATGGAGCAGAACCTGAATGTAGCGATGGATCTCGGTTATATCAAACTGCCTCGCGATATATTTATCGATCCTTATGAAATAGGAAAATATGAAGATCATGAGATTTTAATAGTAACTACGGGAAGCCAGGGTGAAAGTATGAGCGCTTTATACAGAATGGCGATAGACGAACACAGACATGTTAAGATTAAAGAAGGCGATCAGATAGTAATAAGCGCAAAAGCGATCCCGGGTAATGAACCTACAGTATCACAATTAATCAATTTCTTAATGAAAAAAGGCGCAAAGGTTGCGTATCAGGATTTCAGCGAAATCCACGTTTCGGGTCATGCGGCTCAGGAAGAACAAAAACTTATGCTAAGACTTGTAAAACCTAAATACTTTTTCCCTGTGCACGGTGAATACAATCACCTGATGAAACACAGAGAAACAGCCATGAGCCTTGGGATGGATGAAAATAACATATTCGTTATGGAAGATGGAGAGCAGTGGGAAATTACTCCTAAAAGAGTCAGAAAAGTCAAATCCGTAAAAGTGGGTAAAATTTATATCGATAATCAGATAAATGAAAAAATCGAAACGGATATAGTGCTAGACAGACAGAAACTTGCAAATGAGGGTATTATAATGATCGTTGCGCAGGTTGACAAACAGAAGAAAAAACTGCTTTCACGCCCTCGTGTAACGACATACGGTATTATTGCAGACAAAGAAGACAAAAATTTCGCAAAAGAAATGGAAGATATTTTAATCAATTATATAGATCATGCAAAAGATTACGTATACGAAAAAACGAGAATTTTCGAAAACGAGCTTAGAAACGTAATCAGAAAACACGTATTTAGAAAAACGAAAAAATATCCTACTATCGTTCCGATCGTTTACTTTATGTAAACCTTCTCTTTCTTAACTTTTCCTTAAATTTTTGATATAATATTAATAAATATATAAGTTTTAAGGAGGCAGTATGTCAGAAAAAGAAAACAAAATAGAATATCCAAGAATGTGGGGTTTCAGAATAATAGGCGAAGATAAAGAAAAAATGCGTCAGGCAGTTAAAGAATGCATAAACAATCAGGAATGCAATGTTGAAGACAACAAATCGCATGGAAAATACCACTCTCAAAAATTTGAAGCTTACGTAACGAGCGAAGAGGAAAGAAATGAGTTTTTCAAAAGACTTCAGGAACATAAGGACATTAAATTCGTTCTTTAATTCCTCTTTTAATTCAAACAACCAACTTATGATAAAATTACATAAAAAAGGCTTCCGATGATTACTTTGAATACTCCTATTGATATGCATCTGCATCTGCGAGAAGGCAAAATGCTGCGAGATGTAATACCTTATACGTATAATCAGTTTGCGGCGGCCGTTGTTATGCCAAATTTAGTTCCCCCTGTTGATAACAGAGAAAGACTTGAAGGATACAGGGAAGAAATTTTGCAAAACAGTGAAAATTTTACGCCTCTTATGAATGTTTTTATGAGAGAATATACAAAAGAAGAGTTAGAAGATTTAAAAGACGATATTTTTGCTGTGAAACTTTATCCGGCAGGTATAACGACTAACAGCGAAGCAGGTGTAAAATCGATTGAAAACGTATATCCTGTTTTGGAAATTATGCAAGAACTCGGTATTCCTCTTTCGGTTCACGGCGAAACAAACGGTTTTGTGCTTGACAGGGAAAGAGAGTTTGCAGTCGTATATGAAAAACTTGCCAGTGATTTTCCTAATCTTAAAATCATAATGGAACATATTTCCACATATAATCTTGCAGATCTTTTAGATAAACATGATAATCTTTATGCAACGGTGACACTTCATCATCTGCTTTTAACGCTTGACGATTTAATAGGAGGAAGTTTAAATCCTCATAATTTCTGTAAACCGGTGGTTAAAACGCCAAAAGACAGGGATGCCCTGCAGGAAATTGTGCGATCAGGACATCCAAAAGTTATGTTTGGAAGCGACAGTGCGCCTCATTCGATAGAAAACAAACTAAAAGGCGCCGCCGGACTTTTCAGCGCACCTGTTATTCTTCCGGCACTTGCCGAGTTTTTTGACGGTGATAATGATACGTTCCAAAAATTCATAAGCGACAACGCCAGAAGAAACTTTGATTTAGCTGTGCCTGAAAAAGAGGTAGTGCTTGTTGAAGAGGAGTATATTGTTCCTCAGATGGTAGGTGAAGTTAAACCTATGTATGCAGGTAAAAGATTTTCTTATAGCGTAAAAAAATCTTAAAATTTTTTTCTTTTCTTTCTATCCCGTAAAATCGGATAAAAAACTCTTATTAAGATAAAAATACTCTCGAACTCCCGGCGTTGCTTAAGTTTACATTAAAAAAAAGGATATATAATTCCTATTATTGAATAAAAATTCAGGAGTAAAAATGAAAAAAGTAATTAAAAGAGACGGTACTCCTCAGAACTATTTCCCTTATAAAATAGAAGATGCCATTAAAAAAGCTTTTGAAGCTACAAATGTTTCGTATGATCCTCAAGTATTTGAAGAAGTTATTAAACAGCTGCAGAAAATCGAAACTCCGGAAGTGGAATATATTCAGGATTTAATAGAGCACTCACTGTATAAACACGGCTATTTTGACGTAATGAAAAATTTTATGCTTTACAGACATCTGCATAAATTGCAAAGAGAAAATCTGCTTGATAAAGAAGCGACTTATATTAACTGTAATACTACAATTGACGAATATATCTCAAAACAGGACTGGAGGATAAACGCCAACTCAAATACGGGATATTCTCATGCGGGACTTATAAACAATACCGCGGGGAAGGTTATAGCCAATTACTGGCTTGACAAAGTATATTCTCCTGCCGAAGGAAAAGCGCACAGAGACGGAGATTATCATATACATGATCTTGACTGTTTGGCACCGTACTGTGCGGGATGGAGTCTTAGAAACCTGCTTAATGAAGGGTTTAACGGAGTAAGAGGAAGGGTTGAGGCAAAAGCTCCGGGACATTTCAGAAGCGCTCTTGGACAGATGGCCAATTTCCTTGGAATCCTTCAGAGCGAGTGGGCCGGCGCACAGGCATTTAGCAGTTTCGATACATATCTGGCTCCTTATGTATTTAAAGACAAACTTTCATACAGGGAAATTAAAGAAGCGATTGAAAGTTTTGTATATAACCTAAACGTACCGGCACGTTGGGGACAGAGCCCGTTTACGAATATTACCATTGACTTTACGGTGCCCGATGATTTGAAAGACCAGATTCCTACACGCAACAACAAACATCTTTTAGAGGGTGTTGAAGATGAAGAGCTATTAAAAAAATTACAAAAAAGAAATCCTAAAATCAAAAAACTCACCGATGCTACGTATAAAGATTTTGAGCCTGAAATGCAGGAAATAATAAAAGCTTTTTATGAAGTTATGACAAAAGGGGATGCAATCGGACAGCCGTTTACGTTTCCTATTCCGACTGTTAATATAACAGAAGATTTTGACTGGGATTCTCCTGCGGCAAAAGCTCTTTGGGAAAATACGGCAAGAATCGGAAGCAGTTATTTTCAAAATTTTATAGGAAGTCAGTATATAATTGATGAAAACGGAAACAGGGTCAGAAATCCTAACGCATACGAACCGGGAGCAGTCAGAAGTATGTGCTGCAGGCTTCAGCTTGATTTAAGAGAACTATTAAAAAGAGGAGGAGGACTTTTCGGTAGTGCTGAAATGACGGGAAGTATAGGTGTTGTGACTATCAATATGGCAAGACTCGGATATCTTTATAAAGGAGATAAGCAGGCTCTTCTCGAAAGACTGACGGAACTTATGGATCTCGCCAAATCAACGCTTGAGAAAAAAAGAAAATTTGTTCAGGAAATGTATGAAAGAGGTCTTTATCCTTATACGAAAAGATATCTCCCCGGCTTTAACAATCATTTTTCAACCATCGGTGTAAACGGTATGAATGAAATGATTAGAAACTTTACTAACGACAAAGAAAACATAGCAAGCGAATGGGGAGTTGAATTTGCTAAAGAAATTCTTGATTTTATGAGAGAAAGACTTAAAAAATATCAGGAAGAAACAGGAAATCTTTATAACCTTGAAGCAACACCTGCAGAAGGAACCACTTACAGATTTGCAAAAGAAGACAAAAAAAGATTCCCTAATATGATCCAGGCTGGCTTTGAAGACGCTCCTTATTATACTAACTCTTCTCAGCTGCCTGCCGATTATACTGATGATCCTTTTGAAGCTCTTGAGCTTCAGGACGAACTTCAGACTATGTATACCGGAGGAACCGTTCTGCATCTGTATATGAGCGAAAAACTTAGCTCCACAGAAGCGGCAAAAAACCTCGTCAAAAAGGCAATTACGAGATTCAGACTGCCGTATATTTCTATTACGCCTGTATTTTCGGTATGTCCGAAACACGGTTATATTGCCGGTGAACACGAATACTGTCCGTATTGCGATGCAGAGCTTTTAGAAGAAATAGAAAAAGAAAAATTTAATAAATAAAAGGAGAGAGAATGGAAGTAAAAACATTATCAAAAGAAGAAATTTTAGAAAAAGTAAAAGAAAAAAGACAAAAATGCATGGTTTATACAAGAGTAATGGGTTATCACAGACCTGTTGAAAGTTTTAATATCGGTAAAAAAGCAGAGCATAAAGAAAGAACTTATTTCAAAGAATGTTAGGTATTTATTCTATTCAAAAGTTTTCTTCTCTTGACTTTCCCGGGCGTCTTTGTGCGATTTTATGGTTTAGCGGCTGTAATATGCGCTGTCCTTACTGTTATAACAAAGACGTCGTATTTGGGGAAAAACAGATAGAAGAAGACGAGGTGCTGGAATTTTTGAAAAAGCGTGTAGGGCTACTTGACGGTGTAAGTTTTACAGGCGGTGAAGCCACGCTTTATAAAAATATTATTCCTTTTAGCAGAAAAATTAAAGAGATGGGTTTTGAAATCAAGCTCGACACCAACGGACTGAATTTTGACGTCATTAAACAGATGGTTGATGAAAATCTTGTCGATTATATCGCGCTTGATTTTAAAGCCCCGCCCGAAAAGTTTGAAACCGTTACAAAAAGCAGACATTTTGACAGATACGAAAAAACACTTGATTTTTTAATATCGAGTAACGTTGAATTTGAAGTCCGCACAACCGTTCATACAGATTTGTTGGATGAAAACGATATAAACGAAATAATCAAAACACTGCATAATAAAGGCTACAAAGGCATATATTACCTTCAAAACTACTTCGAATCCGATAAAGAAACATTAGGAAATATAGGTCCTCAAAAAAGAAAATTAGACACTTCCAAAATATCAGGCTTAATACCCGTAGAATTTAGGAATTTTTAGTATAATCAGACAAAAAGAGGATTTATGAGCCTTTTTGATTTATATTATAAAGACTATGAAGAGTGGTTTGAAAAATATCATGAAATCTATGAAGAAGAGCTTAAAACCGTAAAAACCCTTTTGCCAAAAGGCAGAGGGATGGAAGTGGGAGTCGGAAGCGGGAGGTTTGCGGCGCCTCTTGGTATCAAATTCGGGATAGAACCGAGCCGTAAAATGGCTGAAATCGCAAGAAGCAAAGGTTTGAAAGTTGTTGAAACCACGGCTGAAGAGATGGATTTTGAGGATGAATTTGATTTTATATTGATGGTGACGACAATATGCTTTGTAAAAGATCCTGAAAAAACTATTTCTAATTGTTATAGAGCACTTAAAAAAGGCGGATATCTTTTAGTTGCCTTTGTTGATCTGGATTCGCCTCTTGGCAGAATGTATGAAAAAAACAAAGCAAAATCCAAATTTTACGCACCTGCTACATTTTTTACCAAAAACGATATAATAAACCTTATGAAAAAAGCCGGGTTTAATGATTTTGAATGCAAAGAAAACCTTTACGGCGACAGTCTTGATAGTCTGACATTCGGAATAAACGGCTGCAACGGCGGAGCTTTTAAAGTTGTAAAGGGGAAAAAAGATTTAAAATAAAATTTTAGAATTTTAATAAAAAAGTGCTATAATAGAAAAAGTTTGTTTAAAGGAATGATAATGGATTCGTTAAAAACAGAAGTAATACTTGCCGGACTTGCGGATGTCATAGGGCAGCTAGCCTGGTATGAGGATATCGCAGTTAAGAGAGAAGAACTTAAAGATGCCGAAAGAATAAAAACCCTGCAGAAAAAAGCGCTTGAGTTATCCAACAGCATTAGAATTAACGGGGCTGACAGTATTGACGGTCTTGAAGAAAGATATAAAGAAATCAGAAAAGAGTATGACGGGTATTTCGAAAAATACAACCAGATTGTGCAGGAGTCTGTAAAGCAGTTTGACGGACAGGTAAAAGTTTAATAAAGGAATTAAAATGAACGAAGACATTTTAATAAAAATCCTTGAAAAAGTGGAAGAACAAAACAGCAAAATCGACTCCCTCATATCCGAAAACGAGCAGTTAAGAAAAGAATTAGCCGAAGTGAAGGATGAGGTAAAGGAAGCAAAAGAAAACGCACAGGAAACAAAAGAGGAAACTAAAAAGTTTTATAAAGCGTTAGCGGAGGAAGTCGTAATGACGCTTGCGGATTTTATAAAAAAAGCGCTTGACAAAAACGATGAAAAACTGATGGGCGAAATAGACGAAAAACTAAAAGGCATAGCCGGACTAATCGACAACGGGGAAAAATTTGAGAAACTGAAAGAGTATATTCATAATGAGTTAGACGAATTAGGAGGAGACGTGGTTAGAATGTTAAGTAGAAATCAAGTTGATATAAGCGACAACCTTATCCAACACCACAAAGACGTATTAAACAGACTTAACAAAATGGAATACGAAATAAAAACCGAAATAAAAACTATAAGAGATCCTGACTATAGATATAGACTTCCGGACGGGACTGTGTCAATAGGGCTTCCGGTTAAATAAATGCCTACAGCCGAAGAAATAAAAAAAACTAAAGAGATGTTCGGGCATATATCCGAAATGCCCGTTGAAAAACAAAGAGAAATAGCCGAATGGTTAGAGAGGATATTGTGGGATAGCAGTTTAAATCCCGATGAGTTTTTAGTTATGTTCGCCAACGCAGACGAAGACGTAAAAAAAAGATGGTTTTCAAAAATTCTAACCCATATGGATTTGTATGAAATGAATACTATATTTACTCCCGAAGTCGTTTGGAAATATGCGCTTGACGATGAAGTTATAAATATGCTTTTTCCCGATAATCATAAAATGCTTTGGAAAAGCATTAAAAAAAGACTTAAAAATTTGGGCTTGGCGGAAGAATAAAGATACGTAATTCTCACAAGATAATCCAGCTTTTCATAAAATAGTCCAACGAAAAAAATATATTATAATTATTCCAACAAAATTATAAAAAGGTTGCAAATGTCTTCTAACAATAAAGAAAGAACAACTTATTTTGGATTAAAAGTATATAATATTGATAATCAGGACTATGTGAGAGAGGAAGACATTAAAAAACTGCCGTTTTATAACTTTTGGAAGACAAGCGCAACAGGCTCAACCTGTATAGCCGATGATAAGCTCGGAATTTTAATTCATCTTTATGACTGGGAAGAATTTTCAGTGCTTTTTATTAAAACAGGCAAACACAGATATATGTAAGAATGAAAATCAGCCAATCGTATTTAAAAACTATATAAAAACTCCCGCCCTTTCTTTTTTTTATAACCCTTACATTTCAACCGAAAAATTGCAATAATACCGTTAAGTGCATATAAAAGTTTGCTTTATAATTAAAAAAAAGTTTAAACTGTCTATTATGCTTTAGACGGTTGTGCTAAAATATGAAAAAACAAAGGTAAAAAATGCAGTTCAGCATAGTATTTGACAATTACATAGCAAACGAAAAACTGGAAAGTTTTTGGGGGTTTTCGTGTGTAATCAATGACTATTTTCTTTTTGATACGGGAAGCAACGGGCGTGCGCTTGTAAGAAACATAGCAAAAATGGGATTTGATATTAATGAATTTAAATACCTTTTTATATCTCATCCTCACTGGGATCATATAGGCGGAATCGACAGTATTGTGGACGTAAACAGAAAAATGAGCCTGATACTTCCTAATTCACTTTCAAAGCTTTATATAAGGGATTTAAAGACGCTTTCACGTGAAACAATTGTAGCGGACAGTAATCCTAAGAAACTTTTTGGAAGTTTTTACACTACGGGCGTAATGGAGCCTGTGGGAGAGCAGAGTCTTGTGATTGACGAGGGGGAATTTAGCGTGGTTGTGACCGGATGTGCGCATCCGGGAATCGTAAATATTGTAAAAAGGGCAATAGAAATGCTGAATAAGCCCGTATTGTATGCTTTAGGAGGATTCCATCTTATGAGAAGCCCTGAAGCAGAAATAACCGAAACTATAAGAGAGCTTAAAAGCTTGGGTGTAGAATACGTAACTCCTACGCATTGCAGCGGTGACAGGGCTATTGAAATGTTTAAAGACGCTTACGGGGAAAATTACATTCCCGGAGGCGTCGGAAGGGTGATAGAGTTTTGAAAAAGATTATAATCTTTTTAGCCGTTTTTCTTTTTGCCAATCCTCTTTTTATTATAAACGAATACAGAAGCGCTGTGGGTTTGAACTCATTGGAAGATAATCCTTCTTTGGATTTTGCCGCAAAACTGCATGCAAAATATATGTTTAAAAACAATGAATTTTCTCATTACGAAAAAAAATACGGATACAGATTCGCCGGCGTTACTCCGGCTGACAGGGCAATGAGCTGCGGTTATCCTTCCAGGTTTGTTATTGAAAATATTTCAAAAGGAGAAAAAAGCTATAAAGAATCTGTTAAAGATTTGTTCAGTGCAATATATCACAGACTTGCTTTTTTGAATTTTAATATTAACGAAATAGGCTATTACCGTTTAAACGATATTTATGTATATGATATGGGAAATAAATATATTAGTGAAGCCTGTGATAATTTGGAAAAATTTAACAGCGGGTTTGCAGGTCTTTGCAGGG
This sequence comes from Nautilia sp. PV-1, assembly GCF_004006315.1. Lineage (NCBI taxonomy): Bacteria > Pseudomonadati > Campylobacterota > Epsilonproteobacteria > Nautiliales > Nautiliaceae > Nautilia > Nautilia sp. PV-1. Next base: position 1,766,452 of record NZ_CP026530.1, on the reverse strand, counting down.
ATAAAAATAAAATAATTCCAAAAGAAGTATATATTGCAAATATGCAGAATAATCCCAAAGTTGTGTTCTGGCCGTATAACGGTATGAAAAACACTCCGCCTGTTTTTTATGATGAAATACCCGATCCTCTTCCGGATTATGGAGTCTGCGGTTATCCTGTAAGTATAAGCTTTAATCCGTATTATTATAAAAACAAGAAAATACAGCTTATTACATTTACTCTGTATAAAGGGAAAATGCCTGTTAACGATGTTAAAATAATTACATCTGAAACCGACGAAAATCATATGCTTAAAAAAACCGATTTTGTTTTATTTCCGCTGCAAAGACTGGAATACGGAGCAAAATACAATGTCGAAGCCGATTTTGTAATAGACGGTAAAATCAAAAGTTATAAATGGTCTTTTGAAGTGGAGGATAAATATATCCCTGTAATTAACGTAATAGGCAATAAAGGAAAATATTATATAAAACCGAATATTACATACCTGATTTATTTTAAACCTTTAAATAAAAACGATAAACTTTCCGATTTAAAATATGAATTCAGAAGAGGGCTTACCATTAACAAAATCGGTTATAAAGACGCCAATACCCTTTATCTCAATATTTCCGGCAAAAATAATAAAAAACTTAAAATTTACACCAAAAACAGACGGATTACATTAATTATAAAGGATTAGAATGAAAAAAATTTTATTTGGTATCTGTGTTCTTTTTTTTATTACGGGATGCAGTTCCAAGCAGGAAGTAAATAAAGCCAATTCCATACAAATGCAAAAACAGGATGCAAATAAAGCATGGAAAGAGCTGGACACTCAATAATTAATTTTTGGGTTTGTGTCTTACTCTTCTCAGCTCTTTTTCTATAATATCGTCATATGCCCATTTTTTAAGGGTTTTTTCAATCAGTTCCTGAGGCAGTGAAGGAGTGTCATACATGCCTTTTGCGGCTCTTTGGCGTTGAGCTTCATACAAAATGACCGCATTTGCTACGGATACGTTAAGACTCTGGCTCATTCCGTACATCGGGATTATTACTTTTTTATCTGCGTATTTTATACTTATGTCGCTTGCACCGTCCACTTCGTTGCCTAATACTATTAAGGTCGGTTTTGTATAATCAACTTCCCTGAAATCGACCGTTTCCTCATCAAGCAGCGTTACTACCACCTGATAGCCTTCTTTTTTAATGCTTTTATAAAATTCCTCAATATCTTCAACATATTCGTGAAATATCCATTTATGCGCACCCATTGTTATTTCGTTGTTAAGTCTAACTTTTCTCTGATGTCTGTAGTAAAGCTTTCCTACATTTACGGCATCGCATGTTCTGACGATTGCCGAGAGGTTATGTGATGAGAATACATAATCCATAAAAACCCTCAGGGTATTTTGACGGGTGTTTAAAATACTTTTCATTTTTTCAAGACGCTCTTCGCTTACAAGATACAAGGTTTTCCTTTTTTGTTGAAATTATACTAAAATTGTCGTATAATAATAAATAAACTATACAACAAGGATTAAAATGAATGCAAAAATTACTCTTTACAGTGATAAAGAACTTATTGAAAAAATAAAAAAATATGCAAAAAAGAAAAATACGAGTGTATCAGCAATAGTTAATGAATTTTTTAAATCACTACTTGAAAAAAATCAATCCGCTCCTATTACCGATTCTTTGGCAGGAATTTTAAAAGATGTAAAAATTGAAGATTATAAAAAACATTTGGAAGAAAAATATTTATGAAAATATTACTTGATATAAATGTCGTTCTCGATTTCTTCTTACAAAGAGAGCCGTTTTTTGAAGAAATGTATAAAATTTTCAGTGCAGTTGAAAATAAAAAGATTGAAGGTTTTTTATGTGCTTCAAGTATAAATACAATACATTATTTAACTTCAAAGTCTCTTAATAAAAAAACGGCGGATGAAATAGTATATAAACTTTTAAAACTGTTTGAAATAGCCGAGGTTAACAAAGCGGTTTTGCTTGAAGCGCTAAATAGCAGTTTTAACGATTTTGAAGACAGCATTGTTTATTCAAGCGCATATATGAAAGGTATAGATTATATAGTTACAAGAGATAAAAAAGGCTTTAAAACATCAAAAGTGAAAATTCTGACTCCTGCCGAAATGACTGCTAAACTTTAGAAGAAATTTCTTCAAAAAAATCGCAGATGTCGACGTTAAGTGCTTTTGCAATCTGTATTAAATGAATTATATTGAAGTGTTGTTTTTTATGATAAATTTTCGCACATGAAACTATACTTACAGATTTATGGCCTATTAAATGAGCAAGTTCTAATTGAAAAATACCTTTTTACCTTTTCCTAAACATACTCAAAAAAAGTCCCGCGGCAGCAAGTATAACGATAATCGGTGTCGGTGCCAAATCGTAAAAATAGCTGATAATAATACCCGCTGTTATAAATACCGCGGAAAGGATGGAGCTTAAAATTATCATCTGATAGAATTTTTTGGTAAATTTTTCCGCTATTAAAGGAGGTATGGTAAAAAGGGCCAGAATTAAAATAATACCTATAGATTTAACGCTCATAACGACGGTCAGAGACGTTAAAATTAAAAAATAAGTATATAAAATATTAGCGTTAACGCCTCTTACCTTTAAAAATTCCATATCGTAGCTCATTGCAAGAAATCTGTTATAGAGAAAAATTACGGATACAATCAGTAAAACGTCTATTGCTGACATAATTATCAAGTCTTTGTTTTCAATAAGAAGAATGTTTCCAAACAGATAGCTTAGAGCGTCGGCATTGTATCCAGGTGTTAAATTTAGGAAAATAATACCTATACTCATTCCTATCGCCCATATAACACCTATAAGACTATCGAGCCTGTGACGGTAGTATATTGCTATGAATGACAGTATAAAAGCAAGAAGCAGAGTAAAGAGTGTTGTTGAAAGCAGTATATTGACTCCAAGAAAAATGCCTATACCTATTCCTCCGAAACTTCCGTGTGCGATACTTCCGGTAATGGCTGTGGCTTTGTTTATAACTATCAGACTTCCGATAATTCCTATCGCTATGCTTAAAAGCGCTCCGGCATATACCGAATTAGATATTAAATCCCACACGATTCTTCCTTTAAAAATTCTATAAGTTCAACTTCACAGAAATGTTTGTCTTTAGGAATATTTAGTTTAGGCCCCTCGTGAATTACCGCTTTTTTATTTATAAAGGCGATTTTGTCCACTTTTCTGAGAAGTATTTTTATATCGTGACTGACAACAATTCTTGTAATATCAAGACTTTCTATTAAATCGAGTATTTCCTGCTGTCCCGCAGGGTCGATTGCGCTTGTCGGTTCATCCATGATTATTATTTCAGGTTCGCTTACAAGCGCTCTTGCTATTAAAACTTTTTGTCTTTGTCCCCCTGAAAGGTCTTTTATTTTTCTGTCGGCAAAATGTTCTATTTTAAGGGTTTGTAAAGTTTTCATCGCTTTTTCTTTATCTTTTTTATTGTAAAAAAATTTTCCTTTTTTCAGTCTTCCCTGCAAAACTATGTCAAAAACCGTAATAGGAATATCAAGTGAAAAATTTGTATGCTGAGGTACATATCCGATTATTTCTTTTACTTTTTCAGGTTTTTTTCCGTATATGAAAATTTCGCCTTTTGTCGGTTTTAAAAAACCTAAGATCAGTTTTAAAAGAGTGGTTTTCCCTCCGCCGTTAGGACCTATGATTGCCATAAACTCTTTATCTTTAAGAGAAAAATTTATATTTTCCAGCACCGTTTCTTTATCATATTGAAAATAAAGGTTTTTTACGTCCAGTGCATTCATTTCAAAACCTCTATAAGCCGATTTATTGTAACCGAAGGTTTTTCATTTAACGGAGAAATCACAACAACTTCGGCGCCAATTTTAGAAGCAACGATTTTTGCGTATTTAGTCGGGAATTCAGGTGAAATTATCACAGTTTTCACACGGTCTTCTTTTGCCAGTTTTATAATTTTTGCTAAATATGCGAAGCTTGGGCTTTTGCCTTCTTTTTGAATGGCAATTTCCTTGATCATAAAATCTTTTGCAAAATAGTGAAATGAAGGATGAAAGGTAATAAATGCTTTTTGATGAATATTGTTAAAGCCTTTGGTTTCAAGTTTTGCAAGCTTGCTGATATATGTTTCATAATTTTTCAGATAGAAGTCTTTATTTTTAGGATCATGTTTTAATAAAGTGTCTAAAACTGCTTTTGATTCAAGCTGCAGCAGTGCCGGGCTCAGCCAAATGTGGGGATTGGAGTCTTTTTTAAGATATTTTCCGAAATCGATAATTTCGATTTGCGGATTTATTTCTTTAATTTTTGAAATATATTTTTTATCAAACGGCACTCCAACAGTAAAATAGATATCTGATTTTTTTAGTTCTTTGAGCTGTTTGAAGTTGGGAGAATAAGTTGCCGGCGAATTTCCCGGAGGAACCATTACGTTTACGCTTACCTTGTCTCCTCCTATTGCCTTAACAACGCCTTTTTGAGGCAGTATCGTAACACTTATATTCAACGCAAAAAGCGGTGTCATAAAAAACATAATTAATAATGTTTTTAACTTTTCACTTTTCATTTTTAACTTCTTTGCATTCATCGCATATTCCTTTAAAAATAACTTCTATCTCTTCAATATCGTATTCGCTGTAATTGGAAAGACTTAAAATATCTTCGGCGTTAAAAGGTTTAAGACAAAATATTTTCTTGCATATTCTGCATTCAAAGTGGGGATGGATTGGATTGTGGATTTTACAGTTCAGTTCGTAATAACCTATACCTTCACTGTTTTTTATTTCCCTTATGGTGTTTTTTTTAAGCAGATGTTTTAAGTTTCTGTATATGGTTGCTTTGTCTACGTCAAGAAAATCCTGCAACTCTTTTGCACTAAGCAGATGTTTTTCTTCTAACAATAAAGCTATTTTAAGTTCCGTTTTTTTAAGATTTTCTATGTTTTGACAATTCATAATAAAATTATATCAAAAATGCAACTCAGTTGCAAAATCAGTGTTTAGGTGTAAAACCGAATACTTTTTTAAATTCTTTTATAAAATGGCTTTGATCGCTAAAACCCGCAAGTGTTGCCACGATAGACAGGTTTTTTTCTTTTTTCATAAGCTCTATCGCGTAATTTAATCTTTTGATTATTATATATTGATGGGGTGTAAGTCCCGTTTGGTTTTTAAAAAGTCTTAAAAAATGGTATTTACTTAAATTTTCTAAAGCCGCGAGATCTTCTAGGATAATTTTATCTGTAAAACGGCTGTTTATGTATTCCAAAGAGGATTGCAGTTTTTTTTCCGGAAGATGAATTGTCTGTCTGCTGTAAATAAGCAGTTTTTCAAAGAAAAAATAGATGGATTCTTCCTGATTGTTGTACATTTTTATAAAATAACCGTTAAGTTCTTTGGAATTTATTTTATTTTCGAAAATTAAATTTTTTTTATTGGCTATTTCATAGGTGATTTCATTAACTGTATCCGTATCTAAAACGATACTTTTATATTCCCATATTCCTTTTGTTACATAATGGACTTCATAAGGATTGATAATTCTAAAATCGTTTTTTTTATAAGTAATTTTTTTACTGTTAAACATGACTTCACATTCCCCGTTTGTTATCAGTGCAAATGAATATGTCTGATGAAAATGGGGTTTAAATTCGGTATTTTGATTTTTATTTTCAATATAGGTAAGTTTGTTTTTAAATTCAATCATGATTAACCTTAAAATAATATAATAGAATTATAATTTATTATAAGATACTTGCGATAGTAAAATATTGCTTTAAAAGGATGTTTATGTTAAAAAAAGCTTTTAATCTTTGGCTGAAAATAGCGATTTTTATGCTGTTTGTTATAATTGCGGACTTTATGATATTCGAGGTGTTGTTAGTTTACTGGCATCTGTTTTTTTATATGAAAGAAATTTTTATAACTATTTTTGCAGTTACTATTATATTCAGCATATTTGCGGTAGGATATTTTTTTGAACAGTTTGGAATTGAAGTCAAAGCAAAGAACAGATTTTTTAAATATATTAAAATTTATTTCTCTGTTCTTTGGAGAGCTTTAATTATAGTAACTCCGGTTATCGGTTTAATTGCTTATGTTTTTCATGGTAGTATCGGAAGCAGAATAGCTACCATTTTTATAGAAATATTAGCCGGTTTTCCGGCAATATACTGGTATTTAAAAAAATTAGACAAAAAATAATACTTGCAAAGTTTTGAATTTTTGTTATAATTTCAATCCGCATTCCGGCGTAGCTCAGTCGGTAGAGCAGACGGCTGTTAACCGTCGGGTCAGAGGTTCGAGTCCTCTCGCCGGAGCCATTTAAGTATGCTTTTACAGTGCCAGGCACTTTGCGGGCTTAGCTCAGCTGGCTAGAGCGCCACCTTGCCAAGGTGGAGGTCGCGGGTTCGAATCCCGTAGCCCGCTCCATTGAAAAAAAGAAAATTTGAAATTTATAAATTTAGTGTCAGGCGCTAAGATTTTAAGAAAAATAAAAAAAAGGCTATTGAATAGCCTCTTGAGGAATTGCAGTCACGACAATCCCTCTAAAGTCTCCTAATTTATATCCTATTGCTTTGTCATTAGGATAGTTTTCATGAATTAATTCTAACAGTTTAAGAATAATATTTGAGTATCTTAATATAATAAAGTGACAGACACTGTAAATAAAAAAACCTAAACAGGCCGAATCGGCCTTGTAGAGGAGGTTTTAAACTTTTAAGGAGGGGAAATTGAGTTTGAATTATAACTAAAAAAGCTTAATTTTCGCTTAATTCTTTTTCAAAAGATCTGCTTGTAATTACGTATTTGTTATTCATAAACATAAATTCAAGATAATATGCATGAAGCATTAATCGTTCGGCTCCGGTTTTTACAATTCTTTCTTCTTTGGTAATAAGTTTATTTAGATATCTGTCGGCAAAATCATTGTCTACTCCGTATAGAGGGTCTCCTACTATCGGATGTCCTATACTGTACAGATGAACTCTTATCTGATGCTGTCTGCCCGTTAAGGGAATGCATTCTACGAGAGTTTTGTTTCCAATTTTTTTTATAGGTTTTATTATTGTTATTGATTCTTTTCCTTCAGGATGAATCATAACTTTTACTTTTATATTTTCATCTTTGTTTACGGCTATAGGTTTTTTAATGGTTATTTCTTTGTTTAAATGACCGTTTATTAAAGCAAGATATTTTTTTTGTATTTCTTTGTCTTGGAAAGATTTTTTTAATACGCTTTCGCTGAATTTATTTTTACTGGCCATGACGAGTCCGCTAGTCTCTTTATCCAAACGATGGACCAGGTTTGCATCATTACCCCACAACGCTCTTACATCATCAAGCAGGCTTTTTGTATTGGCAAGTTTTTTAGGATGTATTGCTACGCCGCTTGGTTTGTCGAATATTGCAAAATGGGCTGTTTCAAATATAGGTTTTAGTCCGTATCCGTTGGGCTCAAAAACAATGCATTTTAATTTGCCGCTTGCTCGGGCGCTTTTTTTCGTAACTCTTTTATCATTGACGGAAACTCTTCCTCTGTCAATGGCTCTTTTGGCTTCTCTGACATTAAATCCGAGTTTTTTAACTAAAAAATCAAGAATTTTTTCATCATTTATTAAAAACTCTTTAACAATAAAACCCATTATTTAAGCATATCCGAATAATCTTTCTTTTTTCCCATTGCGGTTAAATCATCTAAGCTTGTCAGTCCCTGATTGATAGCTCCCACGTCACTGTCTACTTTTTTTTGTAAATCTTGAAGCTGTTTTTTATATTTTTCCATTTCTTCTTTCATTTCCTCAAGTTCAAGTTCTCTTCTGATATCAGCAGTTGCGTCTCTCCACATTTTTTTAAGTTTTCCGACGAATCTTCCTACTTGAACCATTGCTTCCGGCAGTTTGTCAGGACCTAGAACAATAACCGCAATTATGGCTATAAATAAAATTTCGTTAAATCCTAAATCAGGCATTAGTCACCTTTTTTAGTGAATTATAGCACAACTAAGTTAATTTGATACAATTACATTAAAAAAGGCAGGGTATGGTTGAAAGATATGCTAGGGAAGAAATGAAAAAACTTTGGGATATGAATGCAAAATATAAAGCATGGCTTGATGTAGAAATAGCGGCTGTTAAAGCATGGAACAAACTTGGGCTTATTCCTGACGAAGATGCCAGAAAAATAGAGCAAAACGCAAAATTTGACATTAAAAGAATCGATGAAATCGAAAGAGAAACAAAACACGACGTTATAGCGTTTTTAACAAGCGTAGCTGAAAGTTTGGGCGAAGAGAGCAGATGGGTTCACTACGGTATGACTTCAAGCGACACTATCGATACCGCAGTAGCGCTTCAGATGAGAGACTCACTTAAAATCATTATCGATGATGTTAAAATGGTAATGGAATCAATCAAAAAAAGAGCCATGGAGCATAAATATACGCTTATGGTCGGAAGAAGCCACGGTATTCACGGTGAACCTATTACATTCGGACTTGTTTTGTCAATCTGGTACGATGAAATGAAAAGACATCTTAAAAACCTTGAAGAAACGCTAGAGGTAATCAGTGTAGGTAAAATAAGCGGTGCTATGGGTAATTTCGCTCATGCTCCAATTGAACTTGAAGAACTTACATGTGAATTTTTGGGACTAAAACCCGCACCTATTTCAAACCAGGTAATTCAAAGAGACAGATACGCAAGACTGGCTTCTACTTTGGGTCTTATTGCTTCAACCGTCGAAAAAATCGCCGTTAATATCAGACATTTTCAAAGAACGGAAGTATATGAAGCGGAAGAGTTTTTCTCTAAAGGTCAAAAAGGTTCGTCTGCTATGCCACATAAAAGAAACCCGGTCCTTAGTGAAAATATCACTGGACTAGCTAGAGTTATAAGAGCATATGTTAATCCTGCTATGGAAAATGTG
>NZ_CP026530.1:1600000-1752500 GCF_004006315.1 Nautilia sp. PV-1 | reverse complement strand
GGAGGACCGAACCGGTAGGCGTTGAAAAGCCTTCGGATGACCTGTGGATAGGGGTGAAAGGCCAATCAAACTCAGTGATAGCTGGTTCTCTCCGAAATGCATTTAGGTGCAGCGTCAAGACGTAGCCGTAGGGGGTAGAGCACTGATAGGGCTAGGGCGGCCCACAGCTGTACCAAACCCTGTCAAACTCCGAATACCTACGGTGGAATCTTGGCAGTGAGGCGTAGGGTGATAAAATCCTATGTCGAGAGGGGAACAACCCAGACTACCGACTAAGGCCCCCAAGTGATAGCTAAGTGGAAAAGGAGGTTTTCCTGCTTAGACAACCAGGAGGTTGGCTTAGAAGCAGCCATCCTTTAAAGAAAGCGTAACAGCTCACTGGTCGAGCGGGGGAGCGCCGAAAATATAACGGGGCTAAAGCTATCCGCCGAAGTCGTAGATTCCAGTTGGACTGGAGTGGTAGGAGAGCGTTGATGTCAGCGTCGAAGCTGTACCGGTAAGGAGCAGTGGAGCGGCATCAAGTGAGCATGCAGGCATGAGTAGCGATAAAACAGGTGAGAATCCTGTTCGCCGAAAGCCTAAGGTTTCCTACACGATGCTCGTCAGTGTAGGGTTAGTCGGGACCTAAGACGAGGCCGAAAGGCGTAGTCGATGGGAAAACGGTTAATATTCCGTTACCTACTAATAGCGAGCCGAAGGGGGGACGCATAGGGCTAACCGAGGTCACTGATGGAATAGTGGCTCGAAGGGTGTAGGAGGTCAGATAGGCAAATCCGTCTGACAATACTCCGAGACCTGACAGGCTCTCAAAGTCCTTCGGGACGGAGAGAGAATCGGTGATGCCGTCGTGCCGAGAAAAGCCTCTAAGGCGTTTGAGCTATTAGTAGCCCGTACCGCAAACCGACACAGGTAGGCGGGATGAGTATTCTAAGGCGCGTGGAAGAACCCTCCCTAAGGAACTCGGCAAACTGGCACCGTAACTTCGGGATAAGGTGTGCCCCGAGTAGGTGAAGCCCCCTGCGGGTGGAGCCGAAAGGGGTCGCAGCGCAGCGCTCTTGCCGACTGTTTACCAAAAACACAGCACTCTGCTAACTCGCAAGAGGAAGTATAGGGTGTGACGCCTGCCCGGTGCCGGAAGGTTAAGGGGATCCGTTAGCCGTAAGGCGAAGCGGTGAACCGAAGCCCCGGTAAACGGCGGCCGTAACTATAACGGTCCTAAGGTAGCGAAATTCCTTGTCGGTTAAATACCGACCTGCATGAATGGCGTAACGAGTGAGGGGCTGTCTCAGGGAGGGATCCAGTGAAATTGTAGTGGAGGTGAAAATTCCTCCTACCCGCGGCAAGACGGAAAGACCCCGTGGACCTTTACTACAGCTTGGCATTGTAGGTGGGATATCCATGTGCAGGATAGGTGGGAGGCTATGAAGCCCGGGCGCCAGCTCGGGTGGAGCCGCCCTTGAGATACCACCCTTGGATATCCTGCCTACTAACCCGCAGCAGTAATCCTGCTGGGGGACAGTGCCTGGCGGGTAGTTTGACTGGGGCGGTCGCCTCCTAAAGAGTAACGGAGGCTCACAAAGGTTGGCTCATGACGGTTGGAAATCGTCAGAAGAGTGTAAAGGCACAAGCCAGCCTGACTGCGAGACAAACAGGTCGAGCAGAGACGAAAGTCGGTCTTAGTGATCCGGTGGTTCTGAGTGGAAGGGCCATCGCTCAAAGGATAAAAGGTACCCCGGGGATAACAGGCTGATCTCCCCCGAGAGCTCACATCGACGGGGAGGTTTGGCACCTCGATGTCGGCTCATCGCATCCTGGGGCTGGAGCAGGTCCCAAGGGTATGGCTGTTCGCCATTTAAAGCGGTACGCGAGCTGGGTTCAGAACGTCGTGAGACAGTTCGGTCCCTATCTGCCGTGGGCGTAGGAAGGTTGAGGAGAGCTGACCCTAGTACGAGAGGACCGGGTTGGACGAGCCACTGGTGTACCAGTTGTCCTGCCAAGGGCAGTGCTGGGTAGCCAAGCTCGGAAGGGATAACCGCTGAAAGCATCTAAGCGGGAAGCCCACTCCAAGATGAGCCTTCCCATGAGGGTGCAGGAAGACTACCTGCTTGATAGGCTGGGGGTGTAAGCCCTGCAAGGGGTTGAGCTGACCAGTACTAATAACCCGATTGGCTTTACTTGCGGTGATGGACAAGACTTTTAACAGCTAACTTTCAGTATATAGTATCAATCCTAGTGGGAAAAGCGTAGGGGAAACACCCAGTTCCATTCCGAACCTGGCAGTTAAGCCCTACAGCGCTGATGATACTGCACCTTTCAGGTGTGGGAAAGTAGGTCCCCGCTAGGATTTATAGTATATACTGTAAATCCCGAAGCTGCCAATTCATCATATCAATCAGCTCTTTCAAATTACTACCAATAGGGTCTGGCGCTTTATTAATCCTTTTTTTATTTTATACAATTAAATCTCATATATATTGCGTATTGATATAATAGTTATTAATTAACTTATTAATATTAAGTTTTTATTATTCAACATATACAGAATATAAAGTTATTATTAAAGTTTTAAATTTAATTATATAACTACTTATGTATATGTACATTAGTGAATAAAAATTACATAATAAAATAAGCAATGTTATAATAAGCAATGTTATAATTATATAAAAATTATATTTTATAATACTCATAATATTTGACGTTATTATCGTGCTTTTATATTTATCAATTGAAATATGTCTTTACAAAATTTGTAGGTTTATATTTTACTTTTTTTATAAATGTTATTTTTTTAGGATTCTTAATATATTATATTAAAAAAAATTTTATTTATTATATTGCTGATTAAATGAAATCCTATAATAAAATTAGAGACAAGTATATTGTTGCATCTAATATACATCCATTTGTTTTTTAAATTAGAACTTTATTCCTGAGTTATAAGTTATTAATAAAAAATTATTTGGTCTTAGTGTTAACATTTGTGGCGGTGTAAAAACAATTGCGGAATAATATAATTCAAAGAAAAAATACTAGGCCTATTTCAAAGTGTCTGAAAAATACTCTTTTGTTATACAATGAATTGAGCCGTGCTGTTTTATAAGTGTGTTTGCGTTTATAGGGAGGATTTCCCTCTGTGGAAATATTTCGCAAAACATATCGTAAACGTATTTGTCGTTTTTGTCTTCATATACGGGCAGTAGAATCGCATTGTTTATTATTAAAAAGTTGACATAAGTTGCAGGCAGTCGGTGATTATCCCATATTTTCGGCTCGGGAAGCGGTAGAGGAATTAGGTTAAAGCCGGTTTTTTTAAGTTCTTTTTCCATTTTTGTAAGTTCTACATAATGAATATCGTTTTTATCTTCACATTTGCAGTAAAGAATAGTGTTTTCATTTGCAAATCTTGCCAGAGTGTCTATATGCGAATCGGTATCGTCACCTTCCAAAAAACCGTGGTTTAGCCAGATAATTTCATTTACAAAAAGTTCTTTTTTTAAAAAGGTTTCTATTTCTTCTTTTGATAACGGATAGTTTCTGTTCGCTTCTAAAAGACACTTAGAAGTTGTAAGAAGCGTTTTGCCGTTTGTATCTATGCTTCCGCCTTCAAGTACAAAATTGTAGCTTTTGTGAATATTGAAAATTTGCCGGGATATTTGATTGTCAAAATTTGCCGGAAATTTTAATCCCCATCCGTTGAATTTGAAATCCAGAAGTTTAACTTCATTATCGGTTTTTACACTTATGGCTCCAAAGTCTCTTGCCCAGGTATCGTTGTTTTTTACTTTTTTAAAAATAAAATTTTTATGTTTTAAATGTGAAACAGTATTTTCGTCTTCATAACAGATAAGAACTTTTTCATACCTAGCGATGGCATAAGCTATTTCGGTGAACGTATTTATCGCCTTTTCCAAACAACACGCCCAGTCGGTGTTTTTGTGTGGAAAAACCAGCTGGACAAATTCCTGTTTTTCCCATTCTGGAATCAAATAATCCATTAGATACCTTTATAGTTTTTATAATTTTATCTAATATTGACCGTTGTCAATGCAGTAAGCTTATTATTTGGTTATTATTTTCAAAAAAAGGAAAAAGAATGAAAAAATTATTATTGGCAGGATTATTAAGTGTAGGTGTATTATTTGCATATAATCCTTTAAACGGAGTAAAAGCCCAAAAAGCTGAAGCTGTTAAAGTTGTAGGAAATCATTTTATTACGGTAAAAACACTTAAAAACTGGATGAAAAACAATAAAAATTTTGAAATAGTGGATGTAAGAGAACCTGCCGAGTGGAATGCGGGACAGATTGATTATATTGAAACTATAAATTTGCCAAGAGGAGTATTATACGCAGGTGTTAAAAAAGGAAGGTTAAAGCCTAATAAAACATACGTATTTGTGTGTAGAACAGGGCACAGAGCTTTATTGGCGGCAGCAACACTGTATAAATGGTATGATTTTAAAAACGTATATGTTTTAAAAGGCGGAATCAAAGCATGGATTAAAAGCGGAGGATTAGTAACTAACGCAATGCATTTGGGGCCTGTAAAAATTCAACTTCAAAAATAACTTTCCTTCTTTTCTTCTTATTTGTCACAATTATCGGATTATGAGCTTTTTTGTCATGGTAAAAAAAATATAAATGTGTTACAATATATTAAATATATATTAAATAGACATTAATATATAATTAAAAAGGTTCTAACTTATGAAAAAAATAGTTTTATTACTAATTTTATGTTTTATCTTTATAAAAGCAGAAGCGGTAATTATAGATAATCAAAATTTTTCAGATAAAAATTTTGAATATATTGCCAAAATATGGAGAAACAGCGGACAATATAAAAAGGCTGTTTATTTTTATCAGCTGTGTTTAATTCAAAACAGTAAAAACATAAACTGTAAATACGGACTGATTTTATCATTGGTAGATAATAAAACACCTAAAACCGCCACATATTATTTAAAAGGAATTAAAAGAAATTATTATTACTATTTTTTAAAAGGATATATTTTAGAAAATGAAAGCAGATATTATGATTCTTTTGTTAATTATCAAAAAGCGCTTGAATTAAACCCAAAATGTAATGATGCTTTAAGGGGTCTTGTAAGAATGCTGGATATGCTGGGACTGCCTTATTTGGCGTACAGATATATGGAAAAAAATCCAAAAATATTTAATAAAAATTATATCTATAGGTTAGAAGAAGATAAGATTGCTTTCAAAATAAGATGGGGTGAAATGAATTTGCCTGATAATAAAAACAGGTTTAAAGAAACTGATGAAGCTCTGAAAAAACTCGACAGTTTAATTTCAAATTCAAAAACTAAAATGAAAAATGAAAATTTTAATATTTTAAAAGCCAGGTTTGACAAAATTGTGGCACTCAGGGACAGATATTATATGAAAGAAGTTATTAAAGAATATAAAAAACTAAAAAAAGAAAATATAAATATTCCCTATTATACGTTAAGTGCTGCAGCGGATGCTTATTTATACAATAAAAAACCTGAAAAAGCTTTAAAATATTATACGGAGGTATTAAAAAAACATCCTAAAGATTTTGAAAGTAAATTAGGGGTTTTTTACTGTTATGTGGAAATGTTTAAATTAAATAAAGCAATTAAATGGATTGATAAAGTTAATGTGAATCAGCCTGCATGGATTAAAGGAAAATTTGAAAATCCTAATAAAGTTGACAGTGCCACTGCGGCGGTTCTTGCAAGATATTTTGCTGATTATATGAATGAAGCCCAGAAAAGATTTGAAAAAATGTGCAGTATTGCGCCTGCTAATGTAGACCTTAGAGCAACATTGGCAAGTGTTTATAAAGACAGGGGATGGGGAAGGAAAGCTGTAAAAGAGTGTGATTTTGCAATTTCGTATAATCCAAAAAACAAAAGCGCAAATTTAATAAAAGCCCTTGCGCTGCTGGATATTCAAAAATTTAGAAAAAGTGAAAAAATAATTAACGGCTTATATAAAAAATATCCGGAAGATCTACAGGTTCAAAGAGCAAAAAAACTTTTTGATATATATAAAAACAGATATGAATTGACAGTTGAAGCTGTTTTCGGGGCGAGTAACGGTATAAATTACGGTAATAATTATTATCATGTTGAAACAAAATTATATTCTAAACCTATAAATTACAACTACAGAGTTTACCTTTTGGGATATTATTCAAAAGGAACAGTGGAAGAGGGCAAAGAAATATATAAAAGACTCGGACTAGCCTTAGAATACAAAAAAAGTAATTTAACTTCTAATATCGGTATCGTGACAAATAAAAATGTAAACAAAAACAGCTGGTTTATAGACGGTAAATATTTTTTTACTGATAAATGGATACTATTCGGCAAATATGAAAGTTATGCTCAAAACACACCTTTAAGAGCTTTAAAAAATAATATTTATGCCAATAGATTTGATGTTGTGTTAACTTATAGAAACAGTGAAAGCAGACAGACGGATATTGAATTTGAAAAAATGGATTTTAACGATTCCAATATAAGAAGAAGTATAAGTTTGTCTCATTATGAACGACTGGTTACCGGTCCTTATTATAAACTGAATACGACTTTTTCATACGCTGTATCTTCAAATACAAAACAGGACGCTGTTTATTTTAATCCGGAAAGAGACAGATATATAGGCGTTGATTTTGAAAATATTTGGCATCTTTACAGAAGATACTCATACGCTTTTTCACATGTTTTAGGAATCAGTATAGGGAATTATTGGATTGAAAATTATTCCTCTCATCCGGTATGGGTGATCAGATACGAACATAGATGGGATATAGGAGATAGCTTTAATTTAATATACGGAATTACCAGAAGTAAAAATTATTACGGGGATATAGAGTATGACACATCTTTTTATTTTTCCCTTGATAGGAGATTTTAAATGTTTAAAAAGATATTGATTATTTTGATTTATATTGTCAGTCTTTATGCGGGAGATAAATTTATGGTTCTTTGTTATCATAATGTAGAAGATAACCCTAAAGATCCTGATATTATGACTATTTCCACGGCTAAATTTTTGCAGCAGTTAAACTGGCTTAGTGCCCACGGATATCATCCTGTAAGTATTGATGATTTGATAGCGGCGAAAAAAGGAATTAAAAAACTTCCTAAAAAAGCAATTTTATTAACGTTTGACGATGCTTATCAAAGTTTCTACACCAGAGTGTATCCGATTTTGAAAGCGTATAACTATCCTGCAGTTTTGGGTGTTGTAGGTAAATGGCTTGAAGCTAAAAAAGGTGAAAAGTTTTTATACGGAAACAAACTAAAAAAAAGAAGTCTTCTTCTAAGCTGGAAAGAGATAAAAGAGATGAGTGATTCCGGACTTGTGGAAATAGCTTCCCATACTTATAATTTACATTACGGTGTATTGGCCAATCCTCAAGGAAATAAAGAACCGGCGGTAACTAGCAGGATATATGATCCAAAAACTAAAACATATGAAAGTGATGTACATTATAAAAAAAGAATAAAAAAAGATTTGGAAAAAAATAGCGAATTGATATACGAAAAAACCGGAAAAAGACCAAGAGTAATTGTATGGCCGTTTGGAGAATATAATGAAATAGCTTTAAATATAGCCAAGAAATTAGGTATGGATATCGCTTTTACGTTAGATGACGGTTCTAATACGTTAAATGATTTAGACAGATTAAGAAGAATACTGATTTTTTCAACAGATAAGTTAAACGACATAGTTTGGACTATTGATAAACCGAATGCAAAGAAAATTCAAAGGGTTGTGCATGTGGATTTGGATTATATATATGATCCCGAACCGGTTCAGCAGGAAAAAAATTTAGGCAGGCTTTTAGACAGGATTAAAGCTTATAAAATCACTACGGTATATCTTCAGGCTTTTGCCGATCCTGACGGAGACGGTGTGGCCAATGCCCTTTATTTTCCGAACAGATATATGCCTGTAAGGGCGGATCTTTTTAACAGGGTTGCCTGGCAGTTAATGACAAGATGTGGTGTTGATGTTTATGCCTGGCTGCCGGTAAGCGCTTTTAACTTGGGAAATAAAGGTGTTTATGTAAAAAGTTATGATCCCGTAACGAAAAAAAGTTTTATAAATAAAAAATATTATAAGAGACTTTCAATATTTGACGTCGATTCAAGGAAGATAATTAAGGGAATATATGAAGATTTGGCAAAATACACCTCGTTTAACGGTATTTTGTTTCATGATGACGGATTTTTTACGGATTATGAAGATGCAAGCAGTGCCGCTTTGAAAGTTTATATGAAAAACGGTTTTCCTGATTCAATAGCAAAAATAAGACAGAATAAACTGTTGTTTAAAAAATGGACGGATTTTAAAACCGATTCACTGATAGCATTTACCATAGAGTTGAAAAAAGAAGTGCAGATATATAGACCAGAGGTGAAAACTGCAAGAAATATTTATGCAAGGGTGATAATGCATACTGAAAGTGAAGCCTGGTTTGCACAAAATTTTCAAAAATTTTTAAACAGTTATGATTATACGGCAGTAATGGCGATGCCGTATATGGAAAACGCCAAAAATGCAGATCAGTGGCTTTTGAAATTAATCAAAGACGTAAAAAAATATAAAGACGGAGTGAAAAAATCCGTCTTTGAACTACAAAGCAAGAACTGGAAAGAAAACAGAATGATAAAATCAAAAACTTTAGCCAGTCAAATGGAACTGTTGCAGATAAACGGTATATTAAACTACGGTTATTATCCGGATGATTTTTTACAAAACCAGCCGAAATTCAGAACGATTTATTCGGTAATGTCGCTGCAGCAGTATCCGTTTGAGAGGAAATAATATGTTTACATCAGATTTTTTTATAAAAATAATAGAACAGCTTATAAACTATTCTTATTATTATCCTCTTTTTATGGCTTACATATGGATGATAGGGGCTGTGTATTATTATTTTCATTGGGAAAGAGGTACAGATCCTGACAGTCCTCCAAAACTGGACAAATATCCGTTGGTAAGTATTTTAGTGCCTTGTTACAATGAAGAAAATCATATACAAGAAACTATTGATTATCTTTTAAAAACCAATTATCCGAATTTTGAAATTATAGCCGTGAATGACGGTAGCAGTGACAACACCGGAAAAATATTAAAAGATATACAAAGTAAACATAAAAATATAAGAGTTATCGAATTCGCAAAAAACCAAGGTAAAGCTATAGGATTAAATTCTGCGGCAATGATTTCAAACGGAGAATATCTGATATGTATCGACGGTGACGCTATATTAGACCCGAATGCCATTACATGGATGATGTCACATTTTTTAAACGGACCCAGAGTGGGAGCCGTTACCGGTAATCCGAGGATTAGAAACAGATCTTCTCTTCTTGGAAAAATACAGATTGGAGAATTTTCGGCAATTGTAGGTATAATAAAAAGAGCACAGAGAATTTATGGAAGAGTATTTACCGTGTCTGGAGTGATAGTTGCATTCAGGAAATCGGCAATCCATAAAATAGGCTACTGGCATACGGATATGGTAACTGACGATATTGATATCAGCTGGAGATTAGAACTTAATCACTGGAATATAAGATATGAACCGAATGCAATCTGCTGGATGCTGGTTCCGGAAACAATGAAGGGGCTTTGGAAACAAAGACTGAGATGGGCCCAGGGAGGAGCTGAGGTATTGAAAAAATATTTTAAAAATATATTTGATTACAAAAGCAGAAGAATGTGGGGAATTTATGCGGAATATTTTTTAAGTTTAATATGGGCATATTCTGCAATTTTTACATTAATTATATGGATATTGGGTCATTTCATAAATATGCCCGAAGGCATGAAAGTGCCTACTTTAGTTCCGTCAATTTACGGTACTTTTTTAGGAATTACTTTTTTATTGCAGTTTGCTATAAGTCTTTTTATCGATTCAAAATATGAAAAGGGTGTAGGCAGGTATTATTACTGGATAATCTGGTATCCTTTTGCCTTTTGGATAATAAATGTATTTACGACAACAGTCGGATTTATAAAAGCTATGTTTAAAGAAAAAGGCAAAAGGGCAGTGTGGGACAGTCCGGACAGAGGTATAGGAGATTAAAATGTTGAATACAGATAAAATTATTATAGAAAATCCTGAATTTTTAAATAAAACTGCTAAAGCAAGGGATAAAATAATTACTTTTTTATTCTGGGCTTTTTTAATTTATATATTCAGGCCGCTATTTGCTTTGATATTATGGCTTTTGTTTGAGATTCATGTATTTAGCGAAGATGTTTTTAACATGGATGTATATGAAGAAATTGTAAAATTTTTAATAAAAAACAGTTTTACTATTTTTGCGTTTGGAGTTATTTTTATATCTTGGGCACTGTATAATAAGATAACTTATGGTAATTTACACAGAAGAAAACCGATTCCTGAAGTTACAGATGAAGAGATAGCTGAATATTTTAAAATAAATATTGCTGATTTAAAAAAATGGAAAAACTCAAGATATATTAAATTTGATATTGAAGAAACGGATAGAGGAATTAGTATAAAAGAATATAAAAAGAGAAATTAAATTTCTCTAGGATCGGCTATTTTACCTGCAATCGCACTTGCAGCCGCAACTGCGGAGTTGCTTAGGTATACTTCGCTGCTTCTGCTTCCCATTCTTCCTCTGAAGTTTCTGTTTGTAGTGGCTACGGCTCTTTCTCCGTCACCGAGAATACCCATATATCCGCCAAGGCAGGCACCGCATGTAGGATTTGCAACAACAGCGCCGGCGTCAATTAAGATATCAAGGATTCCTTCGTGTTCAGCCTGTTTGTAAATTCTCTGAGTTGCAGGGGTTACGATCAATCTTACTCTTCTGTGTACTCTTTTGCCTTTAAGGATTTCGGCTGCAATTCTAAGGTCGCTAAGCGTTCCGTTTGTACAGCTTCCGATATATACCTGGTCGATTTCGATATCGTCTTTAACCGCCTGGCTTACAGGTTTGCCGTTGCTTGGAAGGAAAGGATACGCTACAAGAGGTTCGAGTTTGTTTACGTCTATTTCAATTACCTGAGAATAGTTTGCGTCAGGATCTGAATAATGGATTTTAGGCTCGCTTCTTAAAGGATTGTATTTTTTAACTTCTTCTAAAAACGCTTCAGTGATTTTGTCGTATGCGACAATTCCGTTTTTAGCTCCCGCTTCAATAGCCATGTTACAAAGGCTCATTCTGTCATCCATTGGAAGGTTTTCAATAACTTCTCCCGTGAATTCAAGAGCTTTGTATAATGCTCCGTCAACGCCTATTCTTCTGATAAGTTCTAAGATCAGATCTTTTCCGTATACGTGCTGCTGTCTTTCGCCTTTAAATACTACTTTGATACTCTCAGGAATTTTAAACCAGCTTTTACCTGTAATCATGCAAAATGCGATATCGGTAGAACCCATACCCGTAGAAAAAGCTCCTAGAGCGCCGTGTGTACAGGTATGAGAATCCGCACCGATAATAACGTCTCCCGGAATTACAAGACCTTTTTCAGGTAGTAATCTATGCTCGATTCCCATATCTTTTTCGTCAAAAAAGTTTTTAAGATCGTGTTTATATGCAAAATCCCTGTTGATTTTAGCCTGATTTGCGCTTGCAATATCTTTTGGCGGGATAAAGTGGTCTAAAACGATTGCAAAATTATCAGGTTTTGCAAGTTTTTCGGCACCGCTTTCATTAAAAGCTCTGATTGAAATAGGTGTTGTAATATCGTTTCCGATAGTCATATCCACATCGCACATAATAATTTCACCGGGTTTAACCTCGCGGCCTATGTGCTCTGCAAAAATCTTTTCGGTTATTGTCATAGGCATAATGGTCCTTTTTTAATGAAATTATAGCTAATTTGATATAATTAAAAAAAGGTTGAAGGATACAGGATAAAGGAAGAAGGCAATAAGTTTAAAAAAGGAAAAAAATGGCAAAAATTTTTATATTTATAGGTCTGATTTTTATTTTAATAGGCGTTATTTTGTATCTGTTTAAAGGTTTTCCTCTTTTTAGACTTCCGGGTGATATCGTAATAGACAAAGGAAATTTTAAATTTTATTTTCCTATAACATCTTCAATCATTATAAGTATTGTTTTAAGCGTACTGTTTAGTATTGTTTTAAAGTTTTTAAAATGAGACTTTTTATAGCTACACCTGTGCAGCTCCCGATATACGGGGCTGTTAAAAATTCGCTTTCAAAATATGTTGAGGGTAAGTGGGTTGAAGGGTGGAATTTACATTTGACCCATAAATTTATAGGTGATGATGAGCCTGAGAAATATAAAACAAAATTAAAAATTAAAAATGAAAAGTTAAAAGTTAAAGGAATAGGAACTTTTGGCGATCGGGTACTGTATTTAAAAGCCGATATTGACGATGATATAAACAGACAGATTAATGAAAAGTTTGGCTTAACGAACGACAAGCCTTTTAAACCTCATATAACGCTTTGCAGAATAAAAAACATTAAAGACAAAAAGTTTTGGGATGAACTTAAAAAATGGGAAAACATTGAGTTTGAAGTACCTCTTGAAGTGTATCTTTATAAATCCACACTTACAAAAAAAGGTCCCGTATATGAAAAAATCTACAAATATGAATAAAGCCGTAGCGTTAAAATATAAAGCTTATGAACAAAACGCTCCGAAAGTAATTGCAAAAGGCAAAGGAGAGCTTGCAAGAAAAATAATTGAAAAAGCCAAACTTTACGATGTGCCTCTTTTTCAAAACGAAACTCTTGCGGATATGCTTTTGAATGTGGAGGTTGGAGAGGAGATACCTCCTAAAATGTATCAAGCGGTAGTAGATGTCTTTATATGGCTTTATAAACTTGAGGAAAAAGCGCAACTGAGCAAATAGTTTAGTTAAATTGACTAAAGAAATATGATATAATATATAAAATATAAGGAGGGGAAAATGGAAGATTTAAGAGTACTGTTGAAACTTGCGAGAATGTCAATTTTAGAAGAATTTGAAGGAAAAAAGCTTATTGATAAAGAAGAATGGATAAAAAAATATCCTTTTTTAGCAGAAAAGAGGGCGTGTTTTGTTACGCTTAAAATGAAAGACAAACCAAGAGGGAGTAATCTTAGAGGATGTATAGGATCAATCCTTCCTTACAGGCCATTGATTGACGATGTTGTAGCAAATGCTAAAGCTGCGGCTTTTGAAGATCCGAGATTTCCTCCGCTGACTCCGGAAGAGTTTGAAAGGGTTAAAATAGAAGTAAGTGTACTTACAATACCTGAAAAACTTGAATATGAGGATAAAGAAGATCTGATGAGAAAAATACGCCCAGGAGTTGACGGGGTTATCTTACAGCTTGCGAATCATCAGGCAACATTCCTTCCGAGTGTATGGGAAGAATTGCCGGCGTTTGAGCTGTTTTTTGCACATCTTTGTATGAAAGCGAGATTACCGGGAGACTGTTTGATGTATCATCCGACAATTTACACGTATCAGGCTGTTGAAGTGGAGGAGGAAGAATAATATTTCCCGGAAAACTTTTTTCGGGATTTTAAATCTCAAAAATATAAAGCAGGCAAGTTGGAAAAGTGACAGACATAAACATGATAGTTGTTTGTGAACTATATGTTGGATATATTTTATTAATTGCATAATTTTGCCGATTTAGACTAAAATAAGAGGGAGACAGTATGATAAATATTGACAGGTACGGATTAAATTCGGCAAGTTTTGATTTTTCTTTTGTTACAAGCGACGGAGATCAAATTGAACTTAAAATGTACGATTCGATTGAAGCTGCAAGTTCATATAAAAAGGGCAGAAATTTTGAATCGGAAGAGTTTACGCTCAAGCATGAATACGGTTATGAGTTTCATTATAAGGGCAACGGATTAAGCGAACAGGATAAAAAAGAAATAGCCGAAACGTTCAAAAAGATAAAACCTCTCTTTGAAAAATTTATAAAACAAAAAGAAGCAAATGAAAAGGTTATGACAAATACCGCTCAGATGTTAAAATCAGTACTTCCGAAAATAAAAAATGAAAATCATTTAAATGCGGTAAAACATGAAGCTGTAAATACGTTTGATGATATATTAAAGCAGATAAAAGCTACGCTTGATGAGGTCAAAAAAGCAAAAGAGCTTTTTGATAAAATTTTTGATAAATCCAAAAAATTAGAAATATATGTTTAAAGTTTTATAAATTTAACCGCTATGTAAGAAAGTATAACCGCCAAAATCAGTCTTATTCCGACTAAAACCCAAAAATTTGCTCCGAACAGTACAAAAAGTAGAGGGTCTTCGATTAAAGAGTGGGCAATCATAAGAAATGTCCCTACGAATAAAAGCTCTTTTTTTGTTAATTTGTCTTTTTCGGCTATAAGTATACCTGCACCGTATGTTATTCCCAGAATTATTCCTGTAATAACGGAAAAGGACGCGCTAAGATTTTTATTTTTAAAAATTTTTGTTTTAATAAAATGCATTATAAAAATAATTATCGTAATTAAAATAATAATTTTTAAAGCTAAAATAGAAGCATTATATAATGATGTGCCTGTCATGTCCCAAAATGAGCTGTAATGAGGCAGGCTTATCTCTTTTTGCAGGGTTTTGCCTTCAATGTGTATCGGAAGAGCTCTTAAGATTAGAACAGCCAATATACCCACACCTATTCTAAGAACAGTTGAATACCAGTGAGGCATGCTTAATTTTTTCATAATGGTATTTTCTACGGGAAGGGCATGTGCAATTCCTAAAAACAGTCCTAAAATTGTCCATTCATACGGTGTAAGTCCGAGAGGGGCAGCGAAAGCGATTGCGGCATATAGATTAAACAAAACTCCGGCGGCAATGGATAACGATACTTCCGGGTTTAATCCCATAATAGATGTTATCGGCTCGAATATAAAAGAAATTTTTTGCAAGATGCCGAAATAGATAAGTATATCTGCAAGTAAATAAAAAGGTATAACAAGTTTAATAATTAAAACGGCAGTTTTTAAAGCCGAATTTATCAGTTGTTTCATATATGCTCTTTTTGTAGAAATTATATAAAAAAACATTCTTTTTTTGAAAATCAGATACATAAAGAATACGGTTTATTATTAAAAGAACTAATTATTAAAACTCGACTCTGTTTTTGCCGTTTCTTTTTGCTTTGTATAGATTGATATCCGCTCTTTTAATGGCGTCATATATTGATTCGTCATCCGAATGTATTTCGCTTATTCCCAGGCTGATTGTAAACTCAAGATGTTTTTCGCCTATATCAATAACGGTTTTTTCTATTGCCTGTCTTATTTTTTCTGCAATTTTATATGTATTGTGTATATTTGAATTAGGTAAAATTAATATAAACTCTTCTCCTCCGTATCGTATAAAAACATCTTCTTTTCTTATAAGTTTTTTGATTTTTTGTGCAAGTGTTATTAAAACCAAATCTCCTATATCATGACCGTAAGTATCGTTTATTTTTTTGAAGTTGTCTATATCCAGCATTATAATACCGACTTGAGATTTTGAAAGTTTATATTTTAAAAACAGTTCATTTCCTTTTTCTTCTAAAAATCTTCTGTTGAATATATCAGTCAAGCCGTCTTTATATGCTTTGTCTGAATATTTTTCAACTTTTTGAGTCAAAAGAGAAATATAAGTTTTTATATCGTTTGCCATGTCTATTAGATTGTTTTTATATTTATCTAATTCGTCTTTTGGGACTGTTTTTTTTGGAATTTGATTAAATTTCTGATTTTTAATTAGAGATAAAATATAGTTCATTTCGTTTAATTTGTCAAAAAGCCATTTGAATAAAATAAATATTACTATAAATATAAATAAATAACTGAATATTTCTAAAGCGAGTTTATTTAAAGTTCTTGTTTTTAATACGTTTATGCTTGTAGAAATATCGTCTTTTATAATTAAATATGCCATTGTATGATTGAAAAAATCATTTATTTTGATTTTAGTGAATACATAGCCGTTTTTTATTTCATAACCTGGGCTGAGTTTTATATTGTAAATATTTCCCATGATTTTCCAGTTTTTATATGAAGGCAGATTTTTAAAAAAAATATATCTTTTTGATGTAAGGGAATTTTTTAAAATGTTATTATTTAAATATATGCTAATATCTTTTACGCCTAGCTGTCTGAATAGTTTTGCAAAAGTATTAATATGAATACCAAACGATAAGCTTCCAAGTAGTCTGTCTTTATAAATTATAGGATAAGTGGCTCTAAATCCGGGATATAGCCTGCATACGTAAAAATGCGTAGAAGGAGTAAACGAAGTGCTGACCCAAACAATATCTCTTCTGGCTTTGCTTACGTCAATATTATAAGCTTTTAAATTTGCGAAATTAACGAAGCTTATAGCTGGTCTTTTAAAAAAATGAATCTCTTCTAATAATCCTGAAGCATGAAGATTTTTGTATAAAGGCATTACGAAATTTATCAGTTTTGTTCTGTTGTTTTCAAGATAAGCCTCAATAACCGGTTTAGAAGTACTCAAAAATTTTGCAAAGGAATTAAGAAAATTTTTTTTATCATTTAATATTACTTTATATTCTTTTGTTCTGGTTTTAAAAACTTCTTTTGCTTTTTCTTCAATTAAAATTTTTGTACTTTGATTAGTATAATAAACGGAAATACCGATTACGATGCAGCACATAACAAAAATTGAAATATATATTTTAAATCTCAATAGTTACCTTTAATCCTCAAAAGGAGGAAAAATTATTCGGCTTTTAATATTGCACCGTTGCTTGCGTTAGTTACTAGCATTCTATATTGTTTAAGCCATCTGCCTGGTACTTCTTTTTTAATAGGAGTAAACTCTTTTTTTCTTTTTTCGATTTCTTCAGGTGATAAATCTACATTTATTGAGAAATTATCAACATCTATTTCAATAATATCTCCGTCTTTAAGAAGACCTATCATTCCGCCTTCTGCAGCTTCAGGGGAAACGTGGCCTATGCTTAGACCTCTTGTAGCGCCGCTGAATCTTCCGTCTGTAATAAGCGCTACTTTGTTGCCAAGACCCATACCCATAATCAGACTTGTAGGTGCTAGCATTTCCTGCATTCCTGGACCGCCCTTCGGACCTTCGTATCTGATTACCACTACATCGCCTTCTTTTATTTTTCCTGAAGTGATGCCGTCAATCGCTTCTTGCTGGGAATTAAAGCATACGGCCTTTCCTCTGAATTTTTTCTCACCCGTAATACCGGCTGTTTTTACCACGCATCCTTCTTCTGCAAGGTTACCGAATAAAATAGCAAGTCCTCCGACTTTGCTATAAGGTTTTTCTATAGGGTGGATGATGCTTGTATCTAATACTTTTGCATCCTTAATTCTTTCTTCTACCGTTCCGCCTTCTATTACTGGGTTATCAAGGTATAGAATCGTGTCGCTTCTTTTGCTGATCTCTTTCATAACGGCGCTCATACCGCCCGCTTTATGGATGTCTTCCATGTGAACAGTTTGAAGTGAAGGAGAAATTTTCGCAATGTGTGATGTGTGTTTTGCAATTTCGTTAAGTTTGTGCAGGTCAAAATCAACTCCTGCTTCTTTTGCTATTGCAATAGTATGTAAAACGGTATTTGTGCTTCCTCCCATTGCCATATCCACTACAAATGCGTTGTGAATGGCTTTTTCGTTTATGATGTTTCTTATTTTATACTGTTCCCCAAGCTCTTCGTTTTTGGCCAGTTCGCATATTCTTCTGGCGGCTGTTCTTAAAAGCTCTTCCCTTTCGGGTGTAAGGGCTAAAACAGTTCCGTTGCCTTTAAGAGCTATACCCATAGCTTCAATAAGCGTATTCATAGAGTTGGCCGTAAACATACCTGAACAGCTTCCTCCTCCAGGACATGCTACGCATTCGAGTTCATAAAGTTTTTCTTCGCTGAGCTCTCCTTTTTCAAATTTGCCCAGTCCTTCAAATACCGTAGCCAGGTCTACAGGCGTTCCGTCTGATAAATGACCAGATCTCATAGGTCCACCTGTTACAAATATAGTAGGTACGTTGACTCTAAGCGCACCCATAACCATACCCGGAGTAATTTTGTCACAGTTCGGGATACAGATAAGCGCGTCAAGTTTGTGGGCATTCATAACTGTTTCGATAGAGTTTGCAATAATTTCACGGCTAGGAAGCGAATAAAGCATTCCGTCATGTCCCATAGCTATACCGTCGTCAACTCCGATAGTGTTAAATTCGAACGGAACGCATCCGTTTTTCCATATTTCGTCTTTTACGATTTCGGCATATTTATTTAAAAAAAAGTGTCCCGGAATAATTTCTATAAACGAGTTTGCAACACCGATAAACGGTTTGTCGAAATCTTCGTCTTTAAGTCCTGTAGCTCTGAATAAACTTCTGTGAGGGGCTCTGTGCCATCCTTTTTTTACTTCATCACTTCTCATTTGTATTGTCCTTTTTTTCCTTATTTTATCACAAAATTATTACAATAATATTAGAATAGTTAAAACAGCGGCAATTTGACGGAAAAAGACTACAGCCAGTTTATGAGGTCTTTTTCAAACAATTTAACCGCGCTGTTAAACGCTTCTACTGCGCTTTTTGCATTTTTTTTACATGGAATTTTATAATAAAAATCTTTTGATTTGCTATTAACGTAAGCTTTTCTATCCAAAATTACATAAGATTTGTTTTTGCTTATAACATGTACGGCGTTGGTAATGTAAAGTTTGAGATTTATATTCGCTTTTTTATTTCTTCCGGTCTTTTTGGCGTAGTCGCTTTTTTGAATATTATATTGCTTGGAGAGTTTTTGCTTCCACCTTCTATTTCTATATATTTTAGTCCCGTTATTCCTTCAAGCTCCAATACCGCGTAGCAGTTTTTTCTAAGGGTTATGCTTTTATCGGCTCCAAACGTTACTATTACCTAATTCGGTTTATTTGGATTAAGGGTTATTTTTGTAACGCTTCCGATATTAATACCCATGTATTTAATAGGTTATGCTATGTTAAGTCCTGATACGGATTCGTAAAAACCTCCTGATAGTAACTTTTTGGTTTGTTGTTAGAACTGTTTTTTTTGTAAGTTTCATGACTCCCATTTCGGCGCTGAATGCGGATGCGCTCCTTCCGGCTACTACGATAGCGGCAATCAGCGGAGCCAGCTCTCTGAAAATCGAAATGTCAAGCATATCTACGATGTAAATATTCGCTCCGGCTTTAACGATAATGGCGGCCGTTTCTTTGAATCTGAATTTCCACGGATGTGTAATAAGAAAAAGTAAAAAATAGATAAATTCTCCAAAGAACAGTAAAAAATTAATACCGTTTTCTTTTATCGAAACGGCTATCTCTTTTATATACTCACGGGCATAAAATAAAAGGGTTCTGTTGTCTTCAATAATATTTAGATTTTTTATATTCTGTAAAACGAATTCATACAACGGTTTAATGTTTTGATTTATGTTTGTAAGAGTGTTCTTTTTTGAAAGTTCGGCTAAAAACAGGGCTCCTTCGTAATCTATAGATTTTACTTTGCTTAAATCTATTATCATATTTTTTACTTTTAACAGATAATAAATTTCAGTAATTGTGTTTTTATCAACAGTGCCGGCGATTTTTGCCAAGTGTTTGTCAATTTCTATTTTAACCATTATTCTCCGTTTGGTTTCTTTGATATAATTATACTAAAAAATATTAAAGGTTTCAGTTTATGTTTTATTTACCGAGTAAAGATGAATGTGATAATATAGTATCAAATTCTAAACAGTTTTTTTGTAAAAATTTTACGTATAAAAACAGAGAAATTGCCGTATATCACTATAAACAGGGAAATTTCGAAGAGTTTGAAAAATTTAACGCATGGGAATTAAGGGGCATTACGTTTGTAAAAGAGGAAAACGGGTGGAAAAGATTTCCGGCTATTCATAAGTTTTTTGAGCTGAATCAGGCTCCCGGATGGATGGAAGAAGACTTGAAAGATAAAAAAGTTATAAAAGTCAGCGAAAAAATAGACGGTACATTCGTTCATCCCGTTATAATCGGAAGAGAAGTCTGTTTTAAAAGTAAGCTCAGATTTGATTCGTATCAGGCGTTGAGGTCTCAGGAAATTTATGAAAACAGTGAAAATATAAAAAAGTTTGTGAAATACTGTTTTGATAACGGACTTTTTCCGATGTTTGAGTATATTTCCGAAAAATCCCAGGTTGTAATGGATTATAAAAAAGAGGCTCTGATTCTTACGCAGGTGAGGGATGAAAAAGGCAAGTATCTGCTTGATTTTGAAAAACTGGCGGATAAGTTTGGTATAGAATACGCCTGTATATGTGAAAACAAACCTTTAAGCGAATACATAAAAAATAGAGGCGTATGTGTCAGCAAAGAAGGCTGGATTCTGATATTTGAAGATATGAAATTTGTAAAAGTTAAAACGGACGAATATTTAAAAAGACATAAAATCCTTGGAGATATCAAAGAACATAATATCATCCAGATGACGCTGAGCGGTGAAATAAAAAAACTGTTTGAAATACTGAATCCCAAAAGCGAAAAATATGAGTTTGTAAAAGAGATACACGACAGATTTAATGAAAAATACGATAATCTGCAAAAAGATCTGTTGGGAATAATAGATTCGTTTGAGGGAACGCTAAAAGAGTTTAAGGAAAAGTATCAAAACCATCCGTTTTATGCAATACTCAGTGAAGCATACAAAAAAAGAAAGAAGCAGCCGCCTCACCTAACGATAAGGCAGTGGGTGGAAAACAACACCAAAAAACTTAAAAACGCTAAGAGGTTTTTAGGGTTATAATTTCCCTGTTTTTAATCATAATAATATCTTCCGCTTTTGCAATGGTTTCAGCTCTGTGGGCTATAATTATCGAAGTTCTCTCTTTTAAGAAACTTTCAATGTTTTTGAAAACCCTCTCTTCTGTGTCTATATCAAGTGCCGAGGTTGATTCGTCGAGTATGATAATTTTAGGCTTATGAAGCAGGGCTCTTGCTATTGCAACGCGCTGTTTTTGTCCGCCGCTGAGTTTAACTCCGTTTTTCCCGACATAGGTGTTCAGTTTTTCAGGCCAGTTTTCTACAACATCTTTAAGCTCGGCTAGTTTCAGGGCTTTCCATATTTCATTTTCTTCAAACTCTTTTCCAAGGGTCAGGTTGAATAAAAGTGTATCGTTAAAGAGTCTTGTTTCTTGCAGTATCAGACTTACGTTTTCTCGGATTTTATCAAGTCCGATTTCTTTGAAACTTACATCGTTGTACCTGATATCTCCTTCATTAGGAATGAAAAATCCGGCTATTATTTTGGCAAGTGTAGTTTTACCGCCTCCGCTTGCACCGATAAGGGCTGTGATTTTATTCGGTTTAATGCTAGCCGAAGCGTTTTTCAGTATCCATTCGCTTTCATTATATTTGAAGGAGATGTTTTGGATGTCTATTTGTACCGGTTTATTGAAAGGATTTTGTTTATGAGGGAACTTCGGCTCTTTTGTTAATGTCAGCATTTCGTTTATACGGTCAAGCGCGGCTTTTGCGGCGAAATAGCTGTACTGGATGGAAATAATGTCCTGAATGGGAGTCATCATAAACCAAAGATAACTGTAAACCGCCAGCATAAGCCCGATTGTCAGGTTGTCGTAGGCTACGGCTAAAATTCCTGCGGCTCTGAATATTTCAAATCCTATCAGGAATATTAAAAAACTCAGTTTGTTAAACGCTTCGACTTTATAGCTGAAATCAAAGGCTTTTTGCTTTAATTCTTTTGTAAGGACAAAGAGTTTTTTAAAAAAGAAATTTTCTTTGTTGTAGGCCTTTATCTGCTCAAAAAGCTCCAGCGTCTCTATAAGCGCTTCTTGAAATACTGAAATAGAACGGTTTTGCTCGGTTTTGTATTTTTTGACTTTTCTGGCTATTTTACCCGAGAGCACAACTACAAAAGGATTTAGTATCAAAATAAAAAGCCCTAGTTTCCAGTTGATAATAAGTAAAACTATTGCAACTCCAATAAGGGTAAGGGCGGAGATTACAAATCGGGATACCGATTTGATCAAAAACTCTTCAACCGTATTTACGTCACTAATAAGACGGCTGGCTATATCTCCTGTTTTCAGGTTTTCGTATTCGTTTATTGAGAGGTGTTTTAAGTGGTTCAGCACTCTTATTCTGATTTTGTAGGTAATATCTTTTGTTATTTTTTCAAAAAAATATGTTTGTGCTACATTCAGCCCGACAAAAAGAGATCTTAATATCAAAACTATACTCAAAGTGACTATAACGTAACAAAACGGCGAACAGCTGCCGAATATTTTACTTATGCTTTCAACCCATATTCCGGGCTTTTTAAGCAGAACTTCGTCGATTAGAAGCGGCATAAGCATAGGTATGGGAATGGAGATAATTGTAGCGATTAATGCTATAATTTGAGCCGTAATAAATTCTTTTTTATATTTTTTGATCTCTTTTATCAGATGTTTGAACGTATACAATTTTTACCTTTAGGAGTTTTTATGAAAAAAATTATACTATTATTTGCAGCGGTTTTGGTATTTGGTTTTGAGTCGATGCCTGCGACAGTTGCTAATATTAAGAAATTAATAGCGGAACATATTCCTATTGTGGATATAAGAACACCTGATGAATGGATGCAGACAGGTGTAATTCCGGGAGCTATTAAAGATACTTTTTTTGACAGATACGGACGGGTAAATTCAAATTTTTTGCGTAAACTGCACGGAATTAAAAAATTTGCTGTTATTTGCAGAACCGGTCATAGAAGTAAATTAGTTGCTGAAATTTTAGAAAAAAACGGTATGCAGGTGATTGATTTGGAAGGAGGTATGTTTTATCTTATGAAAGATATGCTTCATAAAGAGTTTAAATAAATATTGTAAAAATCATTAGAATAAAATAAAAATATTATACTTATAAGTGTCAGACACTAAATAAGATAATTTTTAAAGTGGTGCGGGAGAGAAACTTCAAATCTTGAATTCAATACTTCATTTTTTCTTCGTTTATTAAAAATTTAATGTTTTATAAATAGCGATATTATGGGGTTTGTAAAATTATTTGACAACAAAAATGAATTTTTTATTTTTTATTGAAATTTTGAAAAATTTTGCTTCAGGGTAGGTTTTGGGGTAGGTTTTTTATTATAATTATTTATGTTGAAAAACGCACCATACCAAAACTGAAAGGAGGAATCATGACAATCCGAGAATTAAGAAAACTAAAATACAGTGGAAAAGTTGAAAAAATAAAAGTTGCTGAGAATCTTTATGTTTATGTTCAAAAAGAAAGCAAAGTTTTTAAATTCGTAATTAAAAAAGATAAAAAGAAAATTGAAGGGACCATTGATAATATAGACAATATAACATTGACGGAAGCAAAACAAGTAGTTCAAAAACTAAAAGCTAAAATAACGGATAAAAGTTTTAGTGAGGCAAGGGAAGTTATACGGGCTGAATTAGCAAAAAAACAAAGTAAAAAAGACAAAGAAATCATACAAAAAAAATTAAAAGATTCCGAAAAATATCTGCTTAAAAATATTATTCAAGAATATTACAACAGCGAAGACAAAAGGGACCAGGGGCGAATTCGCAATTATATAATACCTGCACTCGGTGAACTGGATGTCCGTACAATGCAGCATACGGATATAATTAACAATCTATTAAAAAATATCCACAACTTAAATAAAAATAACAAAAAAGCTCAAACTACAAAAAATAAATCCGAAACAGCCAAGGAATTAATGCGTTTACTTCGTAATTTTTATAAATCTTTGTTTTTGCATTACAATATAACGAATAATCCTGTGAGTTTCATAGATAATAATGTTATTGAAAAAGTTGTGGGTAAAAACGAAACGACTCATTTTCGTGCAATTACAAATCCTGAGGAACTGCAAAAGTTGTATAAAAATATATGTGAACTTGAAACATACGAGGAAACAAACAATTACCGTAATATAAAATTAACAACAAAAAGTCTGATGCAGTTTTTAATGTTTACTGCTTTAAGATATGGAACTGCATCTTCTTTAAAATGGGAATATGTCAATTGGAAAAATAAAATAATAGATATTCCAAAAGAAATTACAAAAACAAAAATCGATTTTAAACTGCCTCTTGCCGAGGAATCTCTTAAAATTTTGGAAAAATTATATGAATACGATAAAACAAAAAAAGGTTTTATATTCAAAAACGGTAACGGTAATAAAATTACAGAAAGCAGTGTAAATAAACATTTAAAAAAATTATCCGGTAATAAAACTACTTCTCATGGATTTAGAAGCAGTTTTGCAACAATTCTTAAAGAACAAGGTGAAAACCCACTGATTGTGGAAACTCAGCTTATGCATAAAACCGAAAACAGCGTTGCACAAATTTATACTAGGACTGATTATGTAGAACAAAGACGTAGTTTGCTTGAAAAATGGGAATCTATTATAACTGCTAAAAATAAAAAAGATGACGGTGTAATTCGTTTTGATTTTTAATATAAAAACCCAAAAAGATATAGAGGGATTTTATTTTTAAATCCGATTTCAATATCGTCGCTGACGATAAAGCTGTTTTCAATCCCCTTTATCTGTTTAAAATCTTTATTTTTTCCTCCGATTTCAAACGTATAATTTCCTACGATAAAGTCTCCGTTTTTTGCCAAAACGATATTTTCATCAAAAAAACTTTTTTTATTTAAAAAATAACTTTTAATCTGATTTACAAAAAACGTCTCTCTTTCATTCCCTATATTTGAATTATCCGTAATGGCTCTTATAAGGTTTGTATTGTTTAAATAGATTTTATCTGGTTTTTGCAGTTTTGACGTGCCTCTTGATTTGAAATGAAGGTTTATTAAAATTTCGCTTTTTTCCAAAAGATAGAGATATTCAAGCAAAGAAGGTCTTGAAATTCCTGTTTTTTGGGATAATTCTTGGATATTCGGCGTAAAAGGTACGGAGAGGGCAAGCAGGTAAATGAGTCTTTTTAATTTATCGATATTTGCATACGAGATATTTGCGGTATAAGGTAAATCAACTTCAATGATGTAATTTAAAATATTTAAAAGTTTTTGTTTATAAGAGCTAATACCTTCTAAAAAAAACGGATAAGCGCCGAATTCTAAATATTCCTTGAAAAATTTAAGAGGCTTAATTTGTGAGTTGATAATTTTAGCAATTTCAATATGATTATTTACTATTTCGTCTATTGAATATTTATTAAATTTATAACCTTTAATTTCCAAAAATTCCCTAAAAGACAATACCGGGACTTTTATCTCATAAACCCGTCTGCTTAAATCCGCTTCTTTATAGATTTGAAGTAAAGAAGAACCTGAAACAATTACTTTTAGATTCGTCATATCGTATATCGCTTTTAAGTGGGAGGCAATGTCTTTGTATTTATGAATTTCATCTATAAAAAGATATTCTCCCCCGTATTGCTCGAACTTTTTGGCAAACTCATATAGATTTACGGTGGAAAAATAAGGATTGTCAACCGAAATGTAAAGAGCGTTATCGCTGTTTATCTCTTTTAATTTTTGAAGAAGAATAGTAGTCTTTCCGACACCTCTTTGTCCAAGAAGTGCGATAAGTTTATTATTTTCAATATCTACTAACTCATAAACGATTCTTTTAAATTCTAAATCTAATCTGTTTATAAGCTCTAACTGTTCGTTGAAAAACTTTGTAAAATCCATTTAATGCCCTTTGCTTAAAAATGTTAAATGCATTTTACACTTTTGTTTGTGTTTTGTCAATCGTTTTTTCAGAAGAAATGATAAATTTTTCTGAAAGAATAAAAGAATTTAATACGGAGAGAATGCCTATAATAAGGCTTTTTCAATGATATACAAATATAGGTAGGGTATGGAAAAATCATTTATACATAGATTTAACAAAAGATTTCATTAACGTGTTATTTCAGCAACTTTTTTTTCTTTTTTAAATTTTGAACTATGGATTAAATTTTGATTATACATTGCCTGCAGATATTCATTAAAGTCTTTATAACCTTTGTATTTTACAAGTTTCATTGAATATTTATTTATAAACCCTTTGGATTCTAAAAGATTTTTTATTTCGGAAGTGTATTTTTGTCCCATATTATCATCGTCAAATGCAAAAATTATTGTTTTAAGCATCGGGGAGTTTTTTATTACATCAAGGATAGCTTCTTTTTTTAAATTATTTAATGAGCCGTTTATTGAAATGGTTGCTAAGTCCGAATTTAAAGTATTTAAATCATAGTACGGGTTATGTTTAATAGTTTTAAAAAATTTTATTTGTAAAGCTGATAAACTGTCAAAAAAAGATTCTGTCAATACTAATGCATTTATTTTATCAAGATTACCCGTATAATAAATGCCGGCTTTTCCATGGTTAATTTTCCGCCATGAATTGTTCTTTTTGTAAATATCCTGAATCCCACATATGTCATCGATGTTACAATATAGAGGTATTTTAATGGTTGCATATTTATCAGTTCTATAAAATTTAAGTTTATTATTATCTCTTAAATAATTTAGTAATGCTTTTGAAATGCCACGAATATCGTTCGTGAAGTGCTTGTTTATTCTAAGATTTTTATAATTCTCGATAGCTTTTTTAGAATTTTTTTCAGCTTCCGCTATTTCTTTTTTAATTTTTTCTTTTCTTTCAACAGCTCTTTGTAAAGTCGGCTTTTTATTAAGATTAATAAAACTATAGTTATAGTTTAGGGGATTTATGTTGTAAAAATCAGCAAGTTTTTTTACAGCTGTTACAAAATCACAATCTTCGAGAAATTGTACAAGTTTTATGTTGTCTCCTTTGACTCCATTAAGTGTAAACCAGGCATTAGCTCCATTTTTATGAAATGTAATAATCTTTTTTCCTTTATCTGTGAGATATACCTGTGAGTTAATTGAACTTCTTTGTATATCTTTTTGAAAGTTAAATATATTTTCCAAAATATCTTCTACCGGAATATTATCTCTGATGAATTGCAAAAAGTTATCATCAAATTGTTTCATAGTAAACTCCTTTTTAATATATTTATATTGTTAGAGCTCGCTTTTTATTTAATTCTTATAAAAAATCTAAAAAAAAATATTGTTTAAGCTAAATTCAAGAGAAAATGTAAAAAAAAGCTATTTAGAAGTCTTAAAAAAGAAATTTTTGAAAAATTTTTAAAATATTGATTCTGCATACAAAACTTTCATTACTTCATATAAATTGTCAATTATATTGACAAATCCGATATTACGGGAATTTCGAGGAGTTTTTTATAAGTTTTATATGCGACTTTTTTATTATAATTGAGTAGAAAAGGAGTAATAATGCAAACTGTATGTTTGGAAAATTTTGAGGTATATGATGTAAAGGTTGATGATGAAACTTTTAAAAAAGGGTTGAATCTGTATGAAAAGCTAGAGAATAAACTTTTGAATAGGTTTTCCGAAGCCGAGGCGGCTTTTGGATTTGAAGCTGAAAAGGAAATAAATGTTTGGGATTTTCTAAGTATAAGTGGTAATCCTAAAAAATTGAGAAATTTACAAAACCGAATAACAAACTTTAAAACCGAAAAAAGAAGTATAAAAATAAGTAATACTCAGGATTGGCTTGAAGAATTGGAAGTTTCTAATTTAAATAATGTTGATGAAGGCTCAGAATCCAAAGACATGAATCAAATAAGAGAATATTTTATATTGGATATATAAGGTGGATAAGATGAGCGGAAACAACAATTTATTCAAAAATAATGTTGTTAATGAACACATTGAAAATTCACAAAATAAAAATATCCAAAAAAAGGGGACTGAGCCTTTATCGGTATTAAATATATTTAAAAAAGAATTGCCACCGCTGGATTTTGTGTTTACGGGTTTAAAGAGCGGGACTATTGGTTTTATAAGCAGCGCAGGTGGTACTGGAAAAAGTATGCTTGCTTTACATCTTGCTTTTAGCTTGGCGGATACAACAAAAACTTACAATTTTATTCCAGTAATAAACAATTCACACCAGCGAGGAATTGTTTGTTATCTCAACTTGGAAGACCCAACAGAAATTCTGGAAAACAGAATACAAAAAATCAGTAGAAAAATTATAAGAGAGTTTGGCGAAGCAAATGGATATAAAGCTTTGCAATCGATTGATAAAAATTTAATGGTATACGGGCTTTATGGAAAAAATTTTAATTTATATAAGGATGGTGAATTACAGGATAAAGCATATAATATATTGCTGAAATTAGGACAAAAATCAAGATTAATTATTATAGATACGTTTCGCCGATTACATGGAGAAGATGAAAATAATAACGCTAAGATGTCTGAGATACTAAAAATACTAGAAGAAATCTGCAATAAAACGGGTACAACTATACTTTTATTGCATCATCAAAACAAGACAGCTATTTTGGAAAAATCAAATGGACAAACTGCAATGCGCGGGGCTAGTGCACTAGTGGATAATGCAAGATTATTAATTAATATGAGTGTTTTAAGTAAGGATGAGGCAAAAGAATTAAGAATTCAGGAAGAAATGAGAAAACATTTTGTAAAAGTAACTTTTGCCAAAGTTAATTATGCAGCGATTCCCGAAGATATTTATTTAGTTAAAGGTTTTGATGGAGTGCTGGATGTTTGTAATTGTACTGAATTTGAAGGTGACGACGATGAAATTTATTAAAAATCTTGAAAGTAAATTAGATGATAGAACGCTGCATTTTTTACCTTTTCTTCCCTCTAGAAAAAGAAAACAAATGGAAATTGAGAGAAAGTGGGGTAATGTGGTTTTTAAAGCAAAAGCACCGGAATCGCTTAATACGTATGATTTAATAACATTAATGTTTATTATCAAAGAATATTCAAAACAAGATTGGGATATAATTGAAGTTGACGGAAAAGAAGCAGCCGTAAAGAAATTTGATTTGGTTAAACTGGTAAAAGAAAGAGGGGTTCTTAATAAAAAAATTAACAGAAAAACGCTTCTAGAAAGTATAATAAGATTATCTAAAGTAGACTTGTTTTTTACGAAAAACGGTAAAGCCCGTATGACAAAATATATATATGATGTTAAATATGATAACGATTATAAAGAAATTGAAATTTTTGCAAATAAAAAGTTTATAGAAACAGTTATAAACAAAGGCATCTTGGTGAATCTAGGAAACTTTTTAATATTGGAAAAAGAATTAACAGGAAGAACTGAATATGCAATACTTTTATATGCTTTTATGCAGGGGTCTAAAACTAAATTTAATGTAAACGGTAGAAAATTATTAAAATGGCGGGAAAAATATAGAGAAGATTTGTTGTTTGATATACTTAATCTCAATAATACAAATATGGACAAAAGAAAAAAACGTGAAAAAATAAAAAAAGCATTTAACGTTTTGCATAAAAATTTTGATATTCCTACATATAAATACGATAAACTAGAAGAAATGTGGGTAAGGACAGATTTGGCGCAAAAAAGATTAAACAAAGTTCGATGATTTTTTTTTCCACAAAGGAAAATGAGAGGGGACAGTATGGGAAATTGCGGGTAATATTGTGAGAAACAATGGGTGACAAAATTTTCCAAAAACGCAGATAAAATGGTCGGTTCAAGATATTATAGTATTTATAGTAAATATAGATACTATATAGGCGGACTTTATGTCCGCCATAGTATTAATAAGTATATATAGCAAAAGGGGAAAAGAAAAAAAAGAGCGGTTATTGAGGCTTTAGGTGCGCTCCTTTAGGTTCCGTTTCGGTTTTCATCGTTCAATCCAATTTTATTATATTTTATTTAAGAAAAATAAATTTTGTTGTATTTTGTTAAATAACATTAAATTTTTTCTCTTTTCGAATAGACATTCTGTTATATAGTTGAAAGAATTTAATGTTTTTTAATGAAATTTAAAAGAATTAAACAAAAT
The DNA here is from genome assembly GCF_004006315.1 of Nautilia sp. PV-1. Classification (NCBI taxonomy): domain Bacteria; kingdom Pseudomonadati; phylum Campylobacterota; class Epsilonproteobacteria; order Nautiliales; family Nautiliaceae; genus Nautilia; species Nautilia sp. PV-1. Next base: position 1,722,612 of record NZ_CP026530.1, on the reverse strand, counting down.
TAAATATTATTAAACAGACTTAAAAAAATTAAACCAGATGTAAATTTTAAAAAAATTTTTTGAAAAATTTTACAAATTAATTTTTTATTTTTTAAATATCCATTAGTTCATTTTCAATGTCAAAATAATTGACAAAACACCATAACTGCGGACTTTTGTCAAATTATTTGCTTTACTTTTATGTTCAAAATACGGTAAGATTCTTTTGTATAGAAGAGAATTTTGCCAACCGATATATAAAAAAATATATATCGAGTGATGTTTGTGAAGTACAGAGCTTATTTGTTTTGGTGTCAGATACTTTTGTCAAATAATTTGACAAAAAAATTAGAAAAATTAAAAGGAGTGACAATGGAAACACTATTTAATTTACAAGAAAAAGAGCCCCCCAAAAAAATCAAAAAAGAAAAAACAGTAAATGTAAATTTAGAAGAGTTTGTAGGGGATTTTATTATCATGTTTAGTGGAGGTAAAGACAGCACAGCTGTCCTTTTATTTGTTTTAAACCATATACGAAAGTATAACAAAAAAAACCGAATCCGTATCCTTTTTTTTGATACAAAATGGGAGCATGAATATACTTATCAATATTTAACTTATATTGAAAAAAAATTGGGATTAAAAATTGAACGTATTGAAACTGAAGGTATGAAGAATTTATGCGTGCGAAAAAAAAGGATTCCAAGAGGTTTAGTTAGTAGATTTTGTACGAAAGAACTGAAAATTATTCCTTTTAAAAAATGGTTATTTGAAAATTATATACAAAAAGGGAAAAAAGCAGGAAAAGATTTTATTATTGTCCAGGGAATCAGGGCAGAAGAAAGTGATAGACGTGCAGAAAGATACGATATTTTTAATGTTAAAAATTTTGAAATAGAGAAGCATAGATTTAAAGTAATTTATTGGAATGCTATATTTACCTGGACAAAAGAACAGGTGTTTAATTATATAAAACAAAACGGTCTTAAATTGAATCCTTTATATACAGAGTTAGGAATGGAGAGAGTTGGATGTTTTCCGTGTGTTAGTGCACGTACAGTTGAGATTAAAGCAGTTGCCGCAGACGATAAATATCGTAAGAGAGTTTTTGAATTAGAGGAAGCGGTTAACAAAGTTAGGAACGGTAAAAAAATGCGTTTTTTTGTGGAAAAAGAAAAACAAAGATTGATTGACGAAGCAGAAAAAACTAAAAGTTTATTTGCGTTTGCATATACAACATAAGGCATTTTTTGCCTTATATGTTTCCTTATATGTTTAATAAAAGTTAAATTTGTTGTATTTATTTGTATTTTATTAAATAACATTGAAATTTTTCTCTTCTTGAATAGACACTCTCTTATATGTTTGAAATAATTTAATAAACTTAAATGAAATTAAACGGAATTAAATAAAATTTAAAAAAATTTAACGAAATTGAATTAAAAATCAAAAATTTTTCATATTTTTATTAAATTCTAAAATTTTTTGCTCTTAAAAGATATAAATATATATAAAAGAGATAAAAGGAGTGGTTATGAAACATTTATCCAATAAACAGTTTATTGAAAGAATGTTGATTTTAAAGGATTTTGAAGGTCACTTATGGGGAATTACCGTTTGTAGTGTATTGCAAGATTTTATTAGAGATTTAATAAAAGATGAATTCGAGATTAAACATATAGTAACAATAATAAATTTTATGCTGTATGAATATAATATTGAATTTGAAATTAAATATTATCATGTTTATCATTTTGTAAAACAATATATAAATCAATCAGATTATTAGGTAAAACCGTTCATAATTCCGTGTTAGCTAAGGAAATTATATCATAGATTTAAAGCATCATCCAATCTTCCTTCAAAGAAAATAGCCAGCTGAGAGAGTGTCAGATTCCAGTTTCTAATCGGCATAGTCCATTTTTTCTGGGCATTTTGAATACCTATATAGAGTAATTTCAATAAGCTGTCTTCATTCGGAAAAGCACCTTTGGTTTTAGTGAGTTTCCTGAATTGTCTATGGACGTATTCAATGATATTGGTGGTATATATTACTTTTCTTATGGATTCCGGGTATTTGAAATAATTAGAAAGATTATTCCACTTGTTTCTCCATGATTTAATAACGATTGGATATTTGTCTTCCCATTTTTCTTCAAGTCTGTCAAGTTCAGTTTCGGCCTGTTCTTTAGATACAGCCTGATATACTTTTTTTAAATCTTTCATAAACTCTTTTTGGTTTTTGGAAGCCACATATTTTAAAGAATTTCTTATCTGATGAACACATAACTGAACCTCTGTATTCGGATATATTGAGTTAATGGCTTCGGGAAATCCTTTTAAACCGTCTATGCTTGCAATAAGTATGTCTTTAACACCTCTGTTGCTTAAATCACTTAAAACCTAAAGCCAGAAATTCGCTCCTTCACTTTCACTGAGATATAATCCCAATATCTCTTTTTTACCTTGTAAATTTACTTCCAATATCGTATATACTGCTTTACTTATATATTTTCCGTTGTTTTTGATTTTATAATGAATTGCGTCCATAAAAATAAAAGGATAAATTGATTCTAACGGTCTTGACTGCCATTCTTTGACTTTGGTTATAATTTTATCCGTTATTGTATTGATTGTAGCTGTTGAAATGGATATTTGATATATCTCCTCTATATGAGATTTAATATCCCTGTAGCTCATTCCTAAAGCATACATGGATAAAATTTTTTCTTCTATTTCGTCACTGATTGTAGTTTGATGTTTCTTTACTATTTGAGGCTCAAAATTTCCTTCTCTGTCTCTTGGAGTAGCAAGTTCAAATTCACCGCTTGAAGATTTTACTGTTTTTCTGTTGTAACCGTTTCTTCTGTTTTTTACTTTGCAATACTTCATCTGCTATGTGGGATTCAATCTCAGCTTCAAGTGCAGCTTCTACAAGTTCTTTTATGAGCGGAGCCAATACTCCGTCTTTACCTCCTATTTTTTTACCTGAAAGTAACTCCTTAACAGCTTTTTCAAAATCAAACTTTTCCATTTCAGTCCTTTCTTCTTTGTTATTTTATCTAGACTGACACGGAATTTCTAACAGTCTCATTGACACGGAATTTCTTATAGTCCCCTCAATTTGTTAATTCAAAAATAGACACATTAAACTTTTCTTTCAAAAGTCTATCCATTTCTTTAAAAAAGTGATTTATTTCGTTTGCCAACATTTCTTTGTTTTGTTCTATATTTTTAATGGAAAGTTCCTTTTTTAGCTCGATTTTCGGGTCATTTGAGCGTATTCCGTAAAATATATCCATTTCAGTATCAAACTTAAATTGTTTTGCATAATCCATAAATTCTTCTTTTTCTTTCACTCCTTTAAACTCCATTCCAGCTATTACAGTTAAACCTTTTTTATAGCTAATATATGGTATAACAGCTTTAATATCTTCACTGTTATTCAATTTTATATACCTTTCAGCCCATGAATCACCTATATTTAATTTAACATTCAATAATGGAAGTAATTTTAAGGAAACTATTCTATAATATCCTATTCCTTCACCAACTAGAAAATCAGGATTGATTTTTTTGATATTCTCAAATGAATTCAAATATTCTTCATACAATTTAACTTTATTATTTTCTATATATAAAGGCGGTTTTATTTTATATTGATTTTCCAATTGATTCAGCCTTTTTAAAAAATAATTAAACTCCTCTTTTTCAGGAAAATATTCAATTACTTCATTCACTTTAGTTTTTCCCTCAGCTATTGCTTTAAATACAGTCAACATCCCATATTCCACTTTTGCAAAATTATTAATGATTTCACCTTGAACAGGTTCAGGCCATATGAACAGTTTATCTTTACTGTAATTCTCAGAAACTTTTAATATATAATCAAGTGTTTTAGTTAAAATCTCTTCTCTTGGAGATTTAACCTTTAACATATACAAAGGTCCGCTTCCCGACCATGTAAATCTTTGAACCAATACGTAATCTTTTAGGTCGTTTATATCAAAATATGTTTTAATGGCAATGTCAAACCATTTCCTTACAGGTATTAAATAAGAAATTGCATCTTTTGATTCTGTTTTGCTTAAATTGTCCTCAAAATTAAATATTCCTATTTTTTTACCGAAATCATTTATTTCTTTTAAATAAAATCCTTTATTATTTAATTCTTTTACGAATTCATTTAACTCTTCGTTTTCAAATTCGCTTACCAGATAAAGGGATTCCGTATATAAAACATCCTTATAAAGCTCTTTTGCTTTATTTATGAATTTCGGAATATCGCTCTCATTTTTCACTTTCATTTTTATTGCCGGATTCACTGTTTTTTTATCCGTAATAATCCAAAAATGAGAAAGTCTTTCAGGCTCTTCTGTGTAACTTCTATTTTCTTTGTTTATATTTTGTAAAAGATATACGTCCGCTTTTGAAATATATTTTTTAAATTTGTTGTTAGCCGTAATTTTAAAATAATACGTATTAGGATTGCTTCTTTGCATAAACAGATGAAATTTCAAATCACTGGTATACATATCACCGGAGCCGAATTTCAATTCTATATCAAACGTTTTTTCTATCTCTTTTCTGATTTTATTCCATAAAAGATACTCTTTTTCAATTTTAGAAAGAATCATATTAATCCACTGGTTAAAAAACGGAACTCCGTATTCTTCACTGCTTCTGACTGTTTCATAATCAACCATATGTTCTAATACACCAAAAGCCGAATTTACCCTTGCAAGTTTTCTTTGAATTTTGTCAAATCTTTTATTTATATTCGTTTCAAGTCCGTAAAATTCCAAATCGTCAAGATTTATTGCAAAAAACGGAAATTCTCCTACCGAATAAACCAAAAATTTTCTTGGTTTTTCACCTGTAAATTTGCTGTCCCTTTTACTTTCTAGATAGATATTTTCATTAATTGTAAGCTGTTTTTTTGAAGCTATTTTTTCAATAATCTCTTTAACAATATTTCTGACAGCTTCAAACTCCGCTTCTTTGTAAAAGCTTTTTCCGTCAATCCCAAGTTTTTCTTCAGCCTCTTTAATAAGCTTATCAATCTCTTTTTGTTCGTTTTCATCTATATATAAATCTTCTATAAATTCTTCAATTTTGAATTTAAACTCTTTAAGTAAATCGCTTCTTACTATTATAAACTGTTCGTCACTGCACTGCGTAAAATATCTTTTTTTATTTAAATCGTAATAAAGTACGTTTTGCATCGCAATTGTATAAATATTCGGTTTTTTGGAATAAAACACATACTGAAAGATTTTCTCTTCGAGCGGATTTAACTGTGAAATTCTGATACTTTCCTTTCCTTTTTTCAGATTAAGCCCTTCCGGAAACAAAACATCCACTATTACGTCTTTTGCGCTTGAAAAACCGATGTTTTTGATTCTGACTTCAAATATAAAATCCTCTCCGATTTTAATATGTTCTATTTCATTCCCTTCAGTATCGAGAAATCTTTTATAAACATTAATAACCGGGACTATTTTATCTTTACTTGCAGGATTTATAACCTCTAAACTTCCGCCACTGAATTCTATCTCTTCCGTTGTCAAAATATCCGCATCTTTTTCGGCAACCGTTTTATAATATTTATATGTTGCGATACCTCTTTCTAGGGTAAAGAATCCCTGTGTATCGATTGTGAATTTTATATCTTCAATTTCTATAACTTCGTCACCTATTTTATTAAATTCCAAAATTAACTGATTATTGATTATGCTTGCATCTTTTAAATTGTCTATATTCTCCGGCAGATGTGTTATTTTCATAATATCCGGAATTTCAAATTTTATTTGCAGTGATTCAAGGTCCGTTGATTTTTTATTATCAATAATTAATTTAAAAGAACTTTCCTGATTAATATAAATACTTTCGTCTTCAAATTTAAAATCAATATCCAAATTAACCTTAAAGCTTTCAGGGTCGGAATATATCTCATCGAAATGTTTTCTCTCTTCCAAAAAGTCAATTTGATAATACTCTATAGCGTTTCGGTAATCAATTTCTCCGCTTCCCTCTAAATTTAAATATTTCGCAATTTTTTTGTCTTTATCTACAAATTTACTCAAAATTCCAAGAAAACTTTTTGATTCATCCACAACTCCCAAATATACGATATTGGGAATAAGAGATACAAATTTATCTTTATTAATTAAAATCAAATCATTGAGTCTCGGATTAAAGGAAAGTTCCTCTCTTGAAGTTATAATATTATTTCCTGTAAACTCTTTTACGAGATAAAGCTGTCTGTTTCCTTCAAACTCAATTTTTTCCGGCATTAAAAGCTTGTAATTTTGTAAAAAAGAAAGATTTTCAACAAGTTTGTCAATCATCTGCTGTCTTTTGGAAAGTTCGGTCTCAAGTCTGTCTTTTGGTATAGGTTCTCCGTGAGCGTCGTTGTTTCTGATTGTTACGAGTTTATTGATAATTGCTTCATTTTCTTTATTGTAAAAATCCAGTATCTCAGGACATACCACATCAACATTATATTCTTTTAAAATTTTAACGGTTTCCCTTAACATCATCACCCATTTACCAAGGCTCATATGTTCAAGCCCCACATTTGTAAGACTCGGATGATTTTGAAGTTTTTTTATTATTTCAAGTTCTTTTTCGCTTTTATCTTCTTTGTTTTTCAGTTCCTTATACCATGCAATAAGTTCCGCTCCCACTACAGTCGCCAAAAAGCTTATTGTATTTTCAAACCAAAATCTTTGCATATCCTTTTTTTGTAAATCGTCTTTTATCATCATATACGGTCTGGCCACAAGTGACGGATATTTTACAATTAAATCATTCATCTCTTTCCCCTTTATAAGTTTGTAAAATTATTCTTTTTACTTCATCATAATCAAGTTTGCTTCCAAACATCTCCCCTGTTTTTTTAGGCGCGGCAATAAGGGTGTATTTTCCCATATCATCCCACCACGGTTCGTTCCATTTATCTGTTGACACTATTTTCCTGGGATTGTCGCTTGGTCTTTTCCCCTGCCATTTTTCGGTTTCGGCTTTTTCAATATTTTCCCACAACTCTTTTAAATTAAGTCCGCTCTCGGGTGAGACGGAAATCACCACGTCATTTCCCGCGCCTTTATATTTTTCATTAAACGAAGCTATAAATTCAAACTTTTGACGAAGAAGCAGTTTAACGAGTGGAGTTACGCTTACATTATCCAAAAATACGGCGTTAACTTTTCTTCCGTTGATTTTCAAAGTGTAAATTTCCGCGTTTTTAAGTGTTTCGTCAAATTTTTTATATTCATTTTGAAGTTTTTTAAAAGCGAGTTTATACAAAGGATTGTCATTTGAAGGAATATTGTCTAAATCATAATCGTTTTTGATTAAAAAATCCAAAAATTCAAGTGATTTTTCAACTTTAACGCTTTCATTGCCATCAATTGAATTAATCAAAGCGTTTTGCAACACCCCGTAACTTTTAAAAACGTCCCTATCGCTCTCTCCGACCTCCCATTTAGTAGCGTAATCAATATATTTTTTGGGAATTTTTCCGTTAATCAACATATAAATGGTAATTACCGTATCGGGAGAAAAATCTTCTATTACGATTTTTTCCCCGCCGTATTTTATTGGATTATGAACTAAAAACTCGGCACATGAATCAAATTTTTCGTTTTTGTTTATACATTTTTCGCAGTTCCCAAGCCCTATTAAAATTTCATTTTTATCTGCCTCTTTTTTATACGGGTCAAAAACTATTTTCATTTTAATCCCAATTTTTCTTTATCTTCATCATTTAAGAAGCTATAAGTAAATACCGGCGGTTCGCCATATTCTTTTATAAACTCTTTTGCTCTGTCGTATTCACCGCTACCACAAGCGATTTTTCCGAATATTGATGCGAATATGTCTATTTTATTGTGTTTGAGTTCAAGAGATTTATCATAATATTCTTTTGCTTTTTCACAATCTCCTTTGAGTCTGTAAGCCATACCAAGAAGCGAATACATGTTTGAAATACCAAACTCGTCTTTTAATTCTTTACTGATTTGTAAATCTTTTTCAAAATATTTAATTGCTTTATCACAATTGCAAGGGTCCCAAAACAGATAAAGCCTCCCAAGTCCTCCGTATGCCCTTGCAAGTCCCGGTAAATCTTTTACCGGTAAGTTTTCTTTAATTTCTATACTTTCAATAAATAAGTCTTTTGCAAGCAGTTTTTCATGATTTTCACCAAAAGATAAAAATCCGGCATAAGAATTAGCTATTTGGGAATATAAAGGTTTATTGTCTTTTGAAAGTTTCAGTGCCTCCGTAAAATATTTATGTTTTTTCTCTTTATTTTCAGGAGTGTTATCCAAACTTAAAGCGGCAAAATGATAACCTTCGGCTTTTGTATACTTGTTTTCGCTCGGAATAAGATAATTTTCAGCCAGTTCATAACATTTTTCAAAATAGCTTCTGTCAAACCTGCCCGAATTATAAGCTGCTCTGGTTGTAGCTATTTTTAATTCATCAGAAGAGTTTTTGGTCGTTTTGGCAATCAGTCTGTTCGTAAAATCCAAATCTATATTTCCCCTAACAAACTGTCTGTCGGCCTCAATTAACAGTTTAAGTTCTTCCACTTCCTCTTTTTTATCCACCAGTTGAAGAAGAGTCGTGGCATTTACTATATATTTGTCGGCCTTTTCAAATTCAAATATATTTTTGCACGCTCTTGCGGCCTTTAACTGATATTCGAAATTTTTATGTAATACGGTTTTACCCGCTCCGTAATAAAAATTGGCAATTTGAATATCGGAATAATTGTTTTCCTCCATTGCCTCGGCTATAATTTGATTGTAAAATCTTATAATCTGCGGTGCTGTTGCTTCCAAAAACGATTTATCTGTATAATTAATGAGTTCTTTTATAGCATCCACCAGTATTTGCGATTTAAAAGAAAAAATATTATCTTTATTCAAAACATCATAAACCAGATTTGTTTTTTTTGAAATTTCATATAAAAGATTTGTCATTTTAATTACCGACATATCAAGGGCGTCAGCTAAAACGGATACATCAAACTCTTTGCCGATTATTGCCGCAAGTGAAAGTATTTCTTTGTATTCCGGCATAGTTTCAAAAATCTCTTTAATATCCTCTTTTATATTATCGGGGACACTTGGTAAATCGGGATTAAATTCTTCACTGAAAACATAACCGTATTCCGATTTAACAAGGTAATTTTTTCTGTATAAACTCGAAACCACATTAACCAACCCCAGCGGAGTTGCATTTTCTTCGTCTATCCAGTTTATAATCCATTCCGTCACTTCGTCAGATAGATAAAAATTGTTTTTTAAAAACTCAAACTGTTGGACTTTATCCAAACCTTTTAATTCAAAAACGTTTTCAAGACCGAGTTCATCCAATATTTCTTTTTCCCTCGATGTTATTACAAAAAACAAATCGCTATCTTTAAGCTCTTCAAATAAAAATTTAAGGAGTTCCTTGCTTGCATCGTCAATCCATTGTATGTCATCTATAAAAACGACGGCTTCTTTGAATTCCCAAAATTTATTTTTAATGGCTATAAAAATATCTTGTTTTGAAATTGACATATCATTTTTACCTGACATAAACCCGGCTATGGGACCTAACATAATACTTCCGGCCATTTCCAATACCTGGTCGACCAGTTCGTTGGATTCCCTTTTATTAAACAAATCTATTTCAAAAAAAGAATCAAGCATATTGTAAAACAAATCATAAGGATTCGATTCTTTTGGACATTCCCCTGAAATTACGATTTTAGGTTTTAAATCCTTAATCAGTTTTTGGGCGGTGGTAGTTTTTCCTACTCCGCCTTCCCCTAATAGCGCTATATGTTTCATTTTTTTACCCCCGTTTTTTGAATCAAATCGTTATAATATTCAAATTCATAATAATTTTCCTGATGTAAGCCTTTTTCAATATCTTCCACAGATTCAAATTTTTGTTTAACTTCTTTTACAAATTCGCTTTTTTTCATTCTAATGACCAAAAATGAAGCAATTATCGTTAAAATACTTGATACGGCAAGCCAAATCAAATCCGTATGTACAAGCGATACAAACAACAAAGCGCTTGTAATTACAAAAACGATAATATAATATTCTTCCGTTTTATCACTTTTATCGAATATTTTTCCGCTTACATACCCGGAAAACAGAACCGCTAATGAAAACAGTCCGAAATACAACAGGTTTTCCCAAACGCTTAAAACATCGCCGTAAGTAAATATATAAGGCACAAAAAGATATCCGAGCACCCCCGCACTTATACTTAATCCTATTATCCCGCCTTTACCGGCGATTGAAGGAAGTTTTATGTAGTTTTGTATTTTTTTATATATCAAATCCATGGCATATATAGGTGCAAGTATTATCGCAATACCTACCAACACAACCCACCAAATGGTATATAAAACGTTTAAATCCCCGTTTGGCATAAAACTTTCTATACTCGGGACTATTACCCAAGGCAACACCCTTCCTACTGTGAATCCGATAAGGACGATAAGATATAAACTTCTGTTTTGTGTTTTTTTGACAAAATAAGCGGTAAGAAACAACACCAGTCCCAAAAGCAAAATATGAACTAAAATAAGTACAGGCCATTTCCCCCTTTCATCAATTGAATATCCGAAAGTTATACTGCTTTTGTCTTTATTGTATCCGTTTTTTGTATAAACTTCCCCGTATGCCGTGACATACATGTCGTTTTTTTCAAGAGGCGTTTTTTCGATTCTTACAATATAAACTTTTGATTTATTTACATATTTAAGAAGTTTGTTGATAATATCCGGGGTAATATTGTTTGAGTAAAAATTTTTTAATTCTTTATCGCTTAAGATTTCTTTGGGTTCTTCCGTTAAATGTGCGTAATATTTACCGTTTGCGTTAAATATTTCAAACGCAATCTCATTCCAATAAGGGTTGGACGAATTAAAAAACACATGGTTTTGAACTACCGTTTTAAGCCTGTCGGTTAAACTTTCAGACGCATTTTCCACGGCAATAAAATCAGCCGGTTTTGCCAGTGTATGCTGTCTTGATTTTTTTGGAAATAAAAAAAACGAAGTTGACACAAGTTTCAACATCGGAAAATATCCGTCCATTGTGTAGTATTTTGTTAAATAAAACGTATTTACCTCGTCTTTTAAAGCGTTTAATTTTTTTAAATTTTGCTTACTCGGTTCTTTTTTTAATTCTTTTTCGGCAAGAGCTAAATATTTTTTTGTTTTAAACCACACACTGCTTTTTATCCCCTCATCAATACTTAACCAGTAATAATTTTGTGCCATATTAAAGTATTTTTCAAAATTATTTGCAAAAAGTCCAACCACAATCAATAAAATAAACAAAACCTTTTTCATTCTTTCCCTTTTACTTTGTTTTTTCCTAAATAACGTGAGCTTATTTAAGAAAAAACAAATACCAAAAAGGTATTTGTTAAAGTTTATGCCAAGAGTGTGAGCCTTTAGTACAGCCTTGTGAAAGAGGAGAACCCTCACATTGTACTACAGCTCCACAATTTCTACACTGATAAGTACTTGCGCTTGGTGAAGTATGGTTACAAATAGGAAACCAAGAATGAGAACTTGCAACAGGACAACCTTGAGAATAAGGAGAACCTTCACAATAGACTACTGTTCCGCAATTTGCACAACTAAAAGCTCTTAGCTCTTTTTTAGCTTGTAAACTACCCTTATTGCATATTTTAAACCAAGAATGTGATGAGCCTTTAGTACAACCTTGTGAATGAGGCCAACCATCTTTTTCAACTACAATCCCACAGTTTTTACAAATCCACACACTCATTTTTCATCCTTTCTCCTTTTTAGAGTAGGTAAAAATTATAACAAAAAAACTTTTTCATATTGTGTCGTATTTATTTTTTAAGATAGAACACTTTTCAATTTACTTTTTAATAAATTTTTTCTTTTTTCAAAAAACTCCAAAAAATTTTTTATATCTAATTCAATGTCCGGAATAAAATGTTCTTGTTTATATTTTTCTTTATCAGGTAAATTATTAAACCAATCTTTAAAGTTTTTATCATTTTTTTCCTGATTAATTGTTCCTTTTAAAAGTTGTAAATTTGGAATCAAGTCAATTTTTTCTTTTATTTCTTTGATTTGCTCTTCACTAATGCCTAAACCTTTAAAAATTTTCTTTTTATTTTTCAAACTTTTTGGAAAGATATGGTCTATATGAAATATATTTTTACTGAAATCTATATTTTCGTATATTAAAGACAATATTGTAAATGCAAAAGGTTTTCCATAAGAATAATTTAATAAGTATTCAATATCATCGTCGTCAAATTCAATACTTTTACTTATATTAATTTTTTTTACATTTTCATTAATTTCATTTATTGGAAAGTTATTTGATTGACTATTTCTTATAGCTTCTCTAATAACTTTCAAAACTTCATCAGACTGACCGCTGAAAACTCTTTTTAGTAAAGATTTAACTAACCATTCTCTGATTTGTTTTCTTTCATTTGTATATTTATCAGAATGTAAAAAACTTTTTTCATATTTTTTAAAATATAAATAATAAGCTATTGGGATAACAGCATTATTTGCACTTAATCTTTTTTCATCAAATCCTAACAGTTTAACCAACTCAACAGCTAATTGTAAATATTTCTCTATATTATCCCAATTATCCTCAATTTTTCTCATATTATCACTATTGAAATTTCTAAGTCTAAATTTAACATCAATATCACTTAACATTAAAGCTGATTTAAGTATAAAATCTTTATCAAAATTGAAACCAAATTCATTTAAATCTTTTCTTAACTCAATAATTTTTTCTCTTGCGTTATCTTTCCATTTAGAAGTAGCAATAGATAAAAGTAAATCTGAATAACTAAGTTTTGTTCCTCCACTATTTACCCTAACAAAAATATTCAAAACTTCATTTAAATCTTCATTTGTTTCTTCATAGTAGTTAATAACTTGTTCTTTATTTATAACATTCATTAATCTTAGTAAGTTTGTTTCTATTAATAAAAATTTTTCCATATCTTGAATTTCTAAACTATATTTAAATCTCATTAACTTTTCTTCATTATATTGTAAAATCTTTCCAACTTCAAACCATAAATATTCTGTTGTGTTATTTAATTTTTTAACTTCTTCTTCTGATAAAAATCTAAAGTCATATATTTTTTCTATATTTTCGGTATTATTTTTATGTAAAAGATTTAAATATAATTTTTTCTTTACATAATTTCTTTTATATCTTTCTTTTACTTCAAATTCTCCTAATAAACCTATATAAAGAGAAGTTAATCTTTGTTGTCCATCTAATACAGCAAAAATAGATTTATCTAGATTTAAATTAGCTTTTAAATTATGTGTTTTTTCTTTTTCACTATAAATTCTAATAAATTCATAAAATTCGCCTTTTTCTTGTGGATTGTCTATTTTCCAAAATAGAAATGTTCCTATTGGATAACCTCTCATTAGACTATCAAATAGATTTTCAATTTGTTCTGTGTCCCACACAAATTCTCTTTGAATAGCTGGAAGTAGAATATTTTTTTTATCTATATCAGAAATAATATCTTTTATAGTTCTACTAAAATAACTCATTTTTTCTCCTTTTACTCTTCTAACATCCTATCAATAATTTTACACCCCAATATTTAGATGATTTTTAAGCACAACGTGAGTGGCGTTAAAGTGTTTTTTCAGCCATTCGGCTTTGTTTGAATTTTGTCCGTTAAATCCGTTTATGTAAGCTATTTTCATTTTTTTTCACAAATTTAAATTACCCAATCTTCATCTTCTTCATCATCTTCACTTCCAAAACACTCTTCACAAAGCTCTTCAAACGTATCATACCCTTCATTTTGTGCAATCTCTTCTAAAACATCTTCGTCAAAAATTTCTTTGAGCTCATCACACGAATTTACAATACTCCAAGGAATTTGACTTTTCCAGTCATAATATGTTCTTATCGCTTCTTCCTTAAATCCATCATCCTCAAAAAGCTCTTTTAATTCTTCACTATTTCTTAAATAATAAGAAAACTGCCAGTATTCCCCATCTTCTAAAACAAAATAAAATTCACTCAAATTATTTACCATTTGTAATAAAACTGTATCTGCAAAAAACTTGACAGCTTCTGTTTCGTCATAAAAAAGCGTTAAATCAAAAACATTTCCTCTCGTTCTTTTACATTCAACATAAAACTCGGCGTTAAAATTCCAGTTTGTCATTAAAGTCAAAATAAAAAGATTAATATTTTCTAAATCACTATTTATTAATCTCTCAAAAATTCTGTTTTCATAAAATCTTTTCAAATCAAACTTTTTAAAAACATCCTCACTGCTTGGATAATTTTTTTGATTGTAAAAATCTTCAAATACCCAGTCAATTACATAAGGAATAAAAGTTTTATACAGTTCGTTTGAATCTGACATAAACGCTAAAGCTTTATCAATTTCAGCTTTTATTTTTTCATCAATTTTATTTTGAAAATTCTCTTTTAAAAAACTTTTTAATTTTTCATAATCCTCAGCGTTATTTAAAATATGGGTAAAATAAACCGTAAAATAATCTTCTTTTAAAAGACTTTCCCAAAGATTTTTATCATATACATTCTCTAAATTTTCTACCCAATTTTCAACAGGCTTTACAACTTCAAAAAGTTTCCAACTTGACGAACTATCAACATCAATGTTTGAAAAGTCAAGCTTAGGTATATCAAATTCACTCTTTACTTCATTTTTAAATTCGTCTCCAAAAAGCTCTTCAAAAAACTTAGCAGCCAAACTCCCGGGATTATTCCACTCTTTGCTTCTTTTTCTTTTAATTTCCCTTGCACACAACTTATCGATATTATCCAAAATATACGTTAAAAACTCTCTTTGGTTAATATTTTTACCTTTTAGTTTTGAATTTGGATTTCTGTTTGGTTCATACTCAGCTAAAAATCTCTCAACCTCCTCTCTTGAAATACAATTTTTTAGTTCATTTATATATTCATTCATTTTCATCCTCTCTCCTTTTCATCCCTTATTTTAACATAATGGTTTTAATCAATTTTTGCTAAATTCTTTTAATTTCCCCAAAATTTTAACCATCGCAAAAGTATCGAGTTTGCAATATTTAAGCAAATCATCTTTTATCTGTTTTTTAAGTTTTTCATCATCAATTAAATGAAGTTTTGCATAAGTATTCATTGCATCACCGCCGTTTTGGATAAGCCCTAAATTTTTGTAATTCAGAGATTCATCATCCGGAAAAAGTGCAGGTAAAACAGATTTAATAGAGAAGCTGCCGTTAAAATTGTAATGATATACTCCTAAATTTCTAAAAGGCTCAATCAAATCTTCAAATCTATCTATTAGACCAATGAGCTTCTTTTCATATTCAGGTGCAAATTTTGCAAGTCTTTTAATAACTCCTATTTCAAAACTTTTATTATATGCGAGTATTGTCCCATTTTCAGTTATGTCGTTTAACAGGTTTTTAACAAGTTCTATTCTCGGGTCTTGATTTTCATCCCCTAAAAACTCTTTATGCTCAAGTCTTCCGTCTTCATACAGTATATGTAAAGAATACTGAAACGGAATCTGTTCATAAGGTCTTTGCCTATCAAATCTCGGTATAGCTTCTTGAAACGTTTCAAAATCCAAAAAGTTTATTGGGAAAGATAGTTTATTTAAAAAGTTTTTAATTTTTTCTTTTTCAATATGAATGCTTTTTTCTTTGTAGGTTTTTACCTGTATTTGTTGAATGTTATTTAATGTGTTTTCATCTACATCTTCTAAATTAACTATTCCTTTATTGTAAAGTTTCATCTTTTTATCGAAACTCATTCTGTATAAATTAAAAACACTTATTTCAGGTACATTATTCCAGCAGTAATAAGTAAAATCGCATTCAAACGGGTTAAAGCAGTGAGAGCCTATTGAAATTTCAGGCTCTTTATTTAAAGAAAGAATTTTTTCTATTTCTTTTAAATTTTTCGGGATTTCGTTTTGTTTTTCCAATACTTTATCTGTAATATCTTCGATTTTAAAAAGTTTGTCAATTTCAAGCTCCCCGTTTCTTTCGTATTCATTATTTATATGAATAATAAACGCTTTTTTTAAATTAATTGCATTAGAGATGGCATACCATTGAATTGAGGCATCGTCAATATGATAATCTTTAACGCTTGTGGATGATTTAACTTCATACATATTCCACCCGTCACCATCTTTTACCAAAATATCCGCCATAGCAAATATCCCGTTTTCACTGAAAGTGGCTTCGTAAATAATTTTTTCTTTTTTAATTAGTTTTTTTGTCTTTTCTATCATTCCTTTGAAGTTATCAGGATTAAATTCAATTTCCACCCCTCCATCAAACAATTTTTTTGCCAAATCTCCAACCTCATATCCTCTCTCAAACAAAACTTTCTTATCTTCGGTAACTCTAATTTCAGGTCTTTTTTTATAAAGCCACAGGCTTTTTAGACACTGAAGGGCTCTGATGTATTGGGATTTTGAGAGTATCATTTTCATCCTTTATTATCAAATTTCAATATTTTCTAAAACAAATTTCTCATTTTCTTCCGGATATCCAAGAGGATTTGCTATTAAATCACAATTTTTGAATTTTTTATATGTTTTAGCGTGGATATGTCCGAAAATCCAAAGTTTCGGTTGAATTTTTTCAATTATTTCTTCTCCGTAATCCACATAAAAGTAATTATCACCTAAATCTGAATTATCAAAAATCTTTATCGGTGGAATATGCGTAACAATAACGTCGGCATAGTCTAAACTTTTAATTTTTTTCGTATTCTTTCTTATAAAGTTTGAAAGTGTCAAAATTATATTTAATTGGGTAAAAGTCATACGGTAACACTATTTTATAGCCGTCTATTCTGTCATAGATATACCTTGAATCATTCATATAATTAGTCCAATGTTTTAAAGACGATACGTTATACCAAAGCCCGCTACCCCAAAATGTAATTCCCTTATATGTAATCTTTTGTCCGTCTAAAAAGGTAACGTTTTTAATACTTTTAATCATTTCTTTAAATTCATTTAGTCTATGAAAAGAATTGTAGTTATATTTTTCCTTATATTGAGAAGAAAGTAAATACAAGTCGTGATTTCCCCAGGTAATGAAAATCTTTTCGTAAAATTGACTTAAAAGTTTAATTAAATACAGATTATCATCGTTATAATGTCCGATATCTCCTGCAATTACCAAAACTTCAAAATATTTATCCCTTTTGCTTTTTATTAATTTTTCTACAAAAGCCTCCGTTTTTACTCTGTTGAACCTTGCATAAAAATCCAAATGAATGTCGCTAATAATGTCAATAGTCATAAAATCTCCTTAATCCAAATCATTAAAAAATCTAAATTCATTCAAATTTTTATTTATTAATATATATCTGTCTGCAAAAAAACAGATAGCTATTTCGTTTTTTTGTAATTTTTCGTTTTCTTTTACAATACCAATAATTCCTTTTTTGAGCAAATATTTGAAATATTTTTTATAAAATTTACTTTTTTGCATATTTTTAACTTTTTCATTTCTGCTTTTATTATAAAAATAATTAAGCATCTTTAAAAAATCCCTTTTAGTTAATATCGGATAATCATTAAAAAAATAATCTTTTAATTCATTTAAAGCTAAAGCTACCGCTCTAGTGTCGAATCTTCCATCGTTTCTGTCCATCACTAGGGCAAAAGCTAAAAGAAGCTTTTGAGGGTTCGCTTTAATAATAGTCATAATCACCTCCTTTATATGATTCGTTTCTAAGATATTCTTCTATAGCACGGCTTTGATTTATTTCATCTTCAAGTTTTAAAATATCCGGGAAAAGTTTGGCTAAATCTTCTTTTTTGTATTTTTTAATAAAAAAGTCCATCTTGCCTATTGCCTGCAGGTTTTGGTCTTTGATTAAAAGTTTCGTATCGCTAAGTTTTGAATAAACTACGGGTATGGAATTGTGCGAAAAAGGCAGATTTTTGAGTTTCGTATGACTCATCTGATATTCTCTTTCAGCCAGGAACTTATCGAGTTTGTCAAACTCAAGAGGGTTTAATTTGTAATACTGCCCGTTATAGTAAGCGTGGTGTTTAGGAACTTCCATATCTTGGCCGTTTAGGTAGATTTTATGGGTTAAATTCGCAAGTAGCGCTTCGACTTTATCGGAATTTAGTTTTTCTTTAAGGTTTGCGATACTCTGCGTTGCTAAAACAACGTCAACTTTATATTCCCTTAATACGTCTAAAGGAAGCTCAAAATAATTATTAAGCACTTTTTGTGCTTCATCCATTATTATCGTTACGGGAGCGTCTTTGTAACTCATTTTAAACAAAATTATCTTATAAAACACTGCGCTGACTATTGCGTTTAGGACGTTTAAATCGAAATCGTTAAGTGAAAAAACTATAATTTTGCCTTTGCAAAGCTCTTTTAATATGTCTATTTCAGGAATATTGACACTCTCTTTTCTTAAAGAAGCAATAGGATTTACAAGCGTTGAGATTACGCTGAAAAGAACCGTTTTTTCGTTATCGTCAACCATCCTATCAAGCGAAAAGTCATCGGCGACTTTATCAAGGATTTTATAGTATCCCATTATCGTTTTTATGATGTTAAGTTCTTTTGAATAGTCCGCGCTTGAATTAAGTATTTTATTTACGGTGTTTTTGACATCTTTTTTAAACTCTTTTAAATTTTTGGCATCTGAAGCTATTTCTATTAAAGAATTAAACGAATAAGAATATCTGTAATTATTTACAAGTTCGTTCATATATTTAATAATAGCTAAAACGGACACACCTAACTGAATAGCGGATTCTTCCCAAAATTTGTCTTTTGCATCGTGTCCTAAAAGAGGACGGAGGATTTTATCTAAAGCCTCTACGGGGAGTCCCTCTATTATGTTAGTGAAACTTCCGTAATCTTTGCCAAGTTCTATTATATTTTGCAATTTTTGTTTTTTTTTAGCGAGAGCTTTTATCGTATAGTGGTAGTTTCCTTTAAAATCAAACACCAAAATCCCGTGATTTTTCTCCATCCTCTCAAGCATTATAGGAGTAATTACCGAAGCCGTTTTTCCACTTCCGGTCTCTCCTAAAATCAGACGATGTCTGAAATCTACGGGGATTTGTAATTTTTTATTCTCTCCGTTTGAATTTGATTCCGTATTAAATCCGATTGCCATTTTTAACTCCTTTTGAATTTTTTTGCAAGAGAAGTTTAAATTCAATTGTATGGTTGAAAAAAGAAAGTATTTTTTGATAAAATTAAAGATTATGAGAAGTTCAGCAAAGTTTTCAAAAGTTATAAATGCTTTGGCAAATTCCATACAAGCAAAAAATAATTCTACGGATTTACTATTTCACCTCCAAAAAGAATTTCCTGACCATAAAGATATAAAAAAATTATTCAGCAATGCGTTCGATAAAGAATTTTTAAAAGGTGTAAATGTTTTAAAAGAAGAAAAATCGGAAGTTGATAAAAGAAAAGTAGAATATAGATTAGATGAACTTCATAAACTTTATAAAAAATATGTAGGTTTGTGTAAAAAATATGCAGATATAAACTGTCAGAGAATAGTAGGCAATTTAATACTTCATACTTTTATTACATATTCTGCTCAAACTGAATATAACATATTGGAAAAAATAGAAAACGAATTAAAAAACACTCTCCTTCCTCAAAAAGAAAAAGACAGAGGGCTTATTGGATTCACATCTCCTGCTTTCCTTACAAAATCTCTTGAAGAGATACATTTTGAGCGTCAAATTAAAGATATAAAAGATTTAATAAATGTAGAAAAAATGATATTAGAAATTGATTTAGTTTTAAGTGTTATCAAGAGTATTTAATTTTTGGCAGTATTTGGAAGTTTGCCTCACTAACCTAGCTGCCTAGTTTTTAGAATGTTAGGGTTTGTTTTGGAAAGGTCTTATTTTTTATTAGAATTAATACCAACAATAAAAAAAGGATATAAAATGAATTTTAAATATTGTCCTAAGGATTTTAATGAATTAAGAGAATGTATTAAAAAAGAGATATTTGAGGTTCAAGGAACACCTGATAAACCAAACCGGGAAGCAGATTTAAATTGTATTGACACTTCTCTGATTAAAGAAATGCACTTTGTGTTTTTTAGTGTCAAGTTTAATGGAGATGTTAGCAGATGGAATGTTAAAAATGTAATTCGTTTTGAAAATATGTTTTGTGAAAGTAAATTTAATGGAGATATAGGAGGATGGAAAAATGATTACCTTGAAAAAACATTTAAAACAAATCCATGGTTCGCTAATTCACTAGTACCGTCATTTCCTCATAATTTTAGCACTTATGTTTTTTTTAAAAATAATAATCTTCCAGTTTATCATAATAAGTTTGTAGTTAAAGATGCTATATTACTCAAAATAGATGAAAAGAATATCTTAAAATTTAAAGAATTCGTAAAACTTCCTGCAAAGATTCAGACATTTGAGACTTTATCTATGGCTATTAAGTATAGTGATGACTTTAATTTTACATATAAAAAAATTGTGCAATCAATAGATTCTAAATATTTTACTAAAACAGAAGTTAATGATATTTATTTTTTACTTGGAAAAGTTAATGACTTAGATACAAAAGAATTAAAAAATTATAAAAACTCATTAAAAGCAATGATACAAAAAACTAAATCTATAAAATATGTGGCAAAAATTTTAGCATATAATGATTTTATGACTAAAGATATTGACATTTTGGATAAATATAAAAAAATTTTAGAAGTAAAAAATAATGAGGAAAAAGAAGTTTTAAAAGCTTTACTTTTTTCTGGAATTTTGAAAAGCAAAAAAGGTAGTTTATAGTTCTACTTATAATTTTTTTTAAGAAATATTATAGTCGTAACTATAAAAATAATTATTTTTAGGGTAGGTTTTTAAAAAATGTATTATGTAAAAAAGGATGATTTGCAATTACTTTTGTTCCAGGGTAGGTTTTGCGGGCAGGTTTTCAATAGTCAGAATTGCTTGAAATGCCCGAAAATACGTTAATTTGAGGTAGGTTTTATGGTGCGGGAGAGAGGACTCGAACCTCCACGCCTTGCGGCACTAGATCCTAAGTCTAGCGCGTCTGCCAGTTCCGCCACTCCCGCAGACTGAAAAGTGGTACGCCCTGCAGGACTCGAACCTGCGACCTACGGCTTAGAAGGCCGTTGCTCTATCCAGCTGAGCTAAGGGCGCTTATTTTGAGAGCTTTTTAGTTGTTTGGCGCGTCCGGTAGGACTCGAACCTACAACCTACGGATCCGAAGTCCGTTGCTCTATCCAATTGAGCTACGGACGCTCAATTAGATAGAACAATGGGGTGGATGACCGGACTCGAACCGGCGACCCCCAGGGCCACAACCTGGTGCTCTAACCACCTGAGCTACACCCACCACAAGTGGGAAGCTCAAAAGCTACTCACTTATAGTGGCTTAAATGGTCGGAGTGGAGGGACTCGAACCCCCGACCCCCTGGTCCCAAACCAGGTGCGCTAACCAAACTGCGCTACACTCCGTAAGCGTTTGTGGACTGAAATTATATGTAAAAAAAAATCTTTTGTCAAGAATTTTTGTGAGATTTTAAAAATTTTTGTAAATCCTCAAAAGGCATAGGTTTTGCGAAGTAATAACCCTGTAAATAATCGCACTTTAATTTTTGTAAAATTTTGACCTGATTTTCAGTTTCAACGCCTTCGGCTATAGTTTGTAAATTAAATCTGTGAGCAAAATTAATAATTGTTTCGACAATTGCAAGGTCTTTGTCTGATTTTTCAATATTTCTTATAAAAGACATATCAATCTTCAGATAATCGGTAGGTAAATCTTTTAAATAAGTAAGTGATGAATATCCTGTCCCGAAATCATCTATTGAAAGTTTAAAATTTTTTTCTTTAAAGAAATTAAAAATTTCTTTTGTATATTCAATGTTGCCGGCTATTTCTCTTTCTGTAAGCTCAATTATAACCGGAAGATCTGAAATGTTACTAAAGAGCTGTTTTATATGCATTTCATCTGTTAAGGATTTGCCTGATATATTAAATGAAAGTGGAATATTTATTTGTTTTAAATATTCCAAGTATCTAGGGAACATTATTTTTTCGATTTCTTTTATATATCCGCTGTTTTCTGCGAAATCTATAAAAACATCGGGGTAAACTATATGAGGACCATGTTTAATTCTTATTAATGTTTCAGCGCCGGCTGTTTTAAAAGTGCGGGCATTTACATACGGCTGAAAGTGATAAATAAATTTTTTATAAGTGATTGCTTCAATCAAAAGCTGTTTAATGCCTGAATATTCAAGAATCTTATCGCTAATATCGGGATTGAAAAATTCATAAGTAAAATCGCCTTTTTCTTTAGCTATTTCTAATGCAAGAAAAGCTTTTTCAATAAGTTCTGTGATGTTTTTTGAGTCTTTAGGATAAAAAGAAATACCCATATTTATTGAAATTCTTTTTCTAAATTCGTATAAATGTTGAACTTTGTAAATAATTTTTTGTATTATAGAATATAAATCATTTATTGATTTATATTGAATGAAAACTGCAAATTCATCTCCTCCGATTCTTCCGATAATATCATTTTCATAAAAAATTGTTTTTAAAAAATCGGCAAACCTTCTGAGTAAATAATCCCCGGCACTGTTGCCGTTTATTTGGTTAAATATTTTGAAATCTTTTAAGTCTATAATTACACAAGCGTATTTTTTATCTTCAGAAATAACATTGGAAATTAAATTTATAAATTCGTTTCTGTTAGGTAAATCTGTTAAGATATCTTTTTTTAGCTGATTTTGAAGTGTTTTTTCGTGTGTAATATCTATTGCTAAAGAAATATAATATTTTTTACCGTCAGGTGTAAAGATAGGTACTATTTTATCTTTTAAATAAAATAAATTGTGGTTTTTGTCTTTATTTATAAGTATTGTTTCTATGACTTCATTATTTTGCAGCTTTTCCCACAGCTTTTCATAAAAATCGTTTGAGTGGTATCCTGATTTAAATACTCTAGGGTTTTGTCCTAAAAGTTCTGTTAATTTGTATCCGGTAATTTCTTCAACGCTTTTGTTGGCATACAAAATATTAGCGTCTTCATCTGTAATTAACACCCAAGAATATGTTTTATCCAGGGCTTCTTGTAAAAGACGAAGATATGAAATGTTTTCGGTTTTTTTTATAGCAAATTCTATGTCCTGTTTGGCTTCTTCGAAAATAGAAATTGAAATATTGTCAAAATCATCTATATATTTAGAGCAGATACCTATAGAAGAATAAAGTTTGTTGTTTTTAAAAATAGGGAAGAAAAGTATGGATTTAAAGTTTCTTTTTAAAAGAGTGTCTAAAAGTTTTTTATTCGGAAATTCTATTTTTGTCAGGTCGTTAATAACCATAAATTTATTTTCAAGCATATATTTTGTAGCCATGCATTTGTCGGTATAAGCAGGATCTGCTTTAAAAATTGTTTTTAAGAAATTTAAAAACTCTTCGTCAAAATTTCCAATGCAGTATTTTGGTTCAAGTTCAGTGTTTGATGGATTCTTGATAGAGGCACAAGCGAATTCATATCCGCCTTTTGTATAAATTGCTTTTACGATATTCTGATATATTTCAGATTCTTTTTCTTTTGTAATTATTGTTTGGTTTATTTCTTTTAATATATCTATTAAAAATTCTTTTTTAAATTCGTCGGTGACGTCTATGCCTAAAACAAACCCGGCATAATCTCCGTCGTCTAATTTAATTGTTTGAGTGAAAAATTTCATCATCAGACGTTTGTTGTTTTTATTTAAAACTTCGAAAGGTTCATATGTCGCGGGGAACTCTTCGCCTTTTAACCTCCTGGCAACCACTTCTTTAATTTTTTCTCTTGTTTTTCCGGGAGGGAAGATACCTTCCGCAGGGAGTTCAAGGATCTCTTTTTGATTATATCCTAACAGTTCCTGAAGTTTTTTGTTTGCATAAATTATTTTTTCTTTGTATAACATTACTGCAACGTACGGCTGTTTATTAAAAATTTCAAGAATCTGTTGGAAGTTCATAATCACCTTTGATTTACAATTTTACAAAAATTATACAATATTGTTTAAGATATTTAAAGTTTCATCAAAAGGAATTAGTTCGTTTGGAGACTGTTTTAAAAAGTTTTCCATAGCCTGTTTTTTGTTAATGGCTTCGTCAAGTTCAGGATCTACGCCTTTTTGGTAGGCACCTATACGGATAAGGACTTCGTTTTCTTTTAAAAGTGAATAAAGTTTTTTAAATTTTTGTGCTTTTTTAAGATGTTCTTCACTAACTACGTTACTCATAACCCTGCTGGCGGAATTTAATATATTTATTGGAGGATAGATACCGCTGTCAGTCAGTTCTCTGCTTAAAATAAAATGTCCGTCAAGGATTGATCTTGCCTGGTCGGCAATAGGATCCGCAGATGTGTCATCGCCTTCTACCAAAACCGTGAAAAAGGCTGTAATCGAACCTTTGTTTTTTTCTTTTCCGGCTCTTTCCATTAATTGTGGCAGAAGCATAATTGCGCTTGGAGGATACCCTTTGCTGGTAGGAGGTTCTCCCATTGCAAGTCCTATTTCTCTTTGGGCCATTGCAAATCTTGTAATACTGTCCATTAAAAACAAGACGTCTTTATTTTTATCTTTGAAATATTCAGCCACTGCCATGGCGCTGAATGCCCCGTATTTTCTCATAAGGGCAGAATCATCCGAAGTTGCTACAATTATTACCGTATTTGTTAAGTCGCCTCCGAGTTGATGTTCTATGAATTCAGGAATTTCCCTTCCCCTCTCACCAATTAGGGCGATTACTTTAATATCAGCACTCGCACCTTTTACAATCATACTCATAAGAGTTGATTTACCGACACCGCTTCCTGCAAAAATACCGAGCTTTTGTCCTTTTCCGCATGTTAAAAGTCCGTCGATTGCTTTGACCTTTGTTTCGAATACTTCATCAATAACACCTCGTTTCATAGGTGAGATAGGTTTAGTCATAATAGGATATTTCTTTTCAAAAAATATTTCCCCTTTGTCATCAATAGGGTTCATAAAAGGATCTACGACTCTGCCAAGTAGACCTTCGCCCACGGGTATCTGCATGCCGTTTTCGTCGATGTAAATTTTATCGCCGATTTTAAAGCCTTCAAGAAATGAAAAAGGTGTAACTATAAAAGAGTTTTCGTCAAGGGCCGTCACCATTCCGAGTATTTCATGGTTTCCGGAACATATTTTGACTATATCGCCGATAGAAGGATTTAATCCTGTGGCTACTAAATTTGTCGGATTGATTTTTTTGACAATGCCGAACGGTTTTGAAAGCGGTTTTTTACCGATTTTGTCTTTTATGCTGCTAAGAGCCATTTATTTCCTTTAAGGAGAAAAATTTTATAATTTTTCACTTTTCACTTCTCAAAAGTGTGTCTGTACAGGTGCATTTATAATGTTGAAAAACTCTTCTCTTGTTTTTTCCTCTAAGAATATTCCTCTAAGCGCGCTGCTTGACGTATATGAATGTTTAGTTTCCACACCTCTCATTTCCATACACATATGTCTTGCGTGAATCACAACTCCCACGCCTTTTGGCTGTACTACTTCCATAATGGCATCGGCAATCTGTTCTGTAAGCTGTTCTTGGATTTGAAGTCTTCTTGCGAATACGTTTACCATTCTTGGAATTTTACTTAAGCCCACTACCTTTTTATCAGGTATATAAGCCACGTGTACCCTACCGAAGAACGGTAAAATATGATGTTCGCACATTGAATAAAATTCTATATTTCTTACTACCACCATTTCATTGTTTGTACTTTCAAATAGTGCGTCGTTAAGTACTTCTTTTGGGTCTTTAAAATATCCGCCGCAGATGTATTCGAAACTTTTTGCAACTCTTTTAGGAGTTTTTACAAGCCCTTCTCTGTTAACGTCTTCTCCTATTGCTTCAAGAATCATTTTAGCTGCCAATTCCAGTTTTTCTAAATCAACGCTCATTGTTATCCTTTAAAATTTTTGGTATTATACCCTTTAAAAAAAGGATTTTAATGTTAGAAGTTAAAAAAATTGATTCTGCTAATAGTATAATCAAAGCTGTGATCGAAAATCAAGATTTAGAAGCAAAAAAAGACAAAATTGCTAAACAAATCGCAAAAAAAGCGAAAATCCAAGGGTTCAGACCCGGAAAAGTGCCTGTAAAAGTAGTAAAAAAAATGTATGCTGCCGATATCGAACAAGACGCAATCAGCGAAGCAATAAGAGAAGTGCTTGATAAAGGCGTTAAAGAACTTGGTGTAAGCGATATGATTGCTGAGCCTGAAGTTACTAAATTTGATAAAAAAGACGACAAAATTGAAGTTGAAATTAAAGTTTTCACAAGACCTGAAATTGAAATCGGAGACGAATATAAAGAATGTGTTCCTGAAGTTGAAGTTCCTGAAGTGACTGATGAAGAAGTTGAAGAAGAAATCAAAAAAATCGCGGAAGCTCAAGCTGAAACTAAAGTTTCAAGAAAAAGAATTTTAAAAGAAGGTCTTATCGGTGTAATCGATTTCACAGGTTATATCGACGGTGAAAAAATGGAAAACGGAAGTGCAGAAGCGTATCCTCTTGAAATCGGAAGCAACTCTTTCATCCCTGGTTTTGAAGAGCAGCTTGTAGGAATGAAAGTAGGAGAAAGCAAAAAAATAAAAGTTACTTTCCCTGAAAACTACGGAGCTAAAGAGATCGCCGGAAAAGAAGCCGAGTTTGACGTAACTTTACAGGAAATTCAAGAAAAAGTTCCTGCTGAAATAAATGACGAGCTTGCTAAAAAATATATGGCAAAAGAAGATGCAACTTTAGATGATCTTAAAGAAATGATAAAAACTTCAATTCAGGAAAGAAAAAAAGCGGAAGCTTTTGCACCTAAAAAAGAGGAAATTCTTGAGTGTTTAGTAAAAAAATACGAAATTGATTTACCTGATAGCGTAGTAGAAAAAGAAGTGGAAATTATGATTAATAATGAAGCTGAAAAAATGAGCCCGGCGGAAATTAAAGAACTTCAGGAAAATCCTGAAAAACTTAAAGAACTTAGAGAAAAACTGCTTCCTGAAGCAAAAGACAGAGTTAAACTTACATTTATTATTGACGCAATTGCTAAAAAAGAAGGTGTTGACGTAAGCGATCAGGAGCTTACTCAGATATTATATTACGAAGCAATCATGCAGGGACAAAATCCTCAAGATGTGATAAAATATTATCAGGAAAACAATTTACTGCCTGTAATTAAAATGAACTTAATTGAAGATAAACTTCTAAATAAACTTTTAGAGGACAAAGTAAAAGGTAATTAATGAGTATTTTAATTCCTACCGTTATTGAAAAAACCGGAAGAGGAGAGAGAGCTTACGATATATATTCTCGTCTTCTTAAAGACAGAATTATTATGCTGCAAGGCGAAATAAACGACCATGTATCTAGTATTATTGTTGCCCAAATGCTTTTTTTAGAAGCTGAAAATCCGGAAAAAGACATCTATTTATATATTAACTCTCCGGGGGGAGTGGTAACAAGCGGTATGGCTATTTATGATACAATGAATTATATTAAGCCTGATGTTGTAACGATTTGTATGGGGCAGGCTGCAAGTATGGGCGCGTTTTTATTAAGCAGCGGCGCTAAAGGCAAAAGATTTGCGCTTCCTCATGCAAGAATTATGATTCATCAGCCTCTTGGCGGAGCACAGGGGCAGGCTACCGATATTGAAATCCATGCAAAAGAAATATTAAGAATGAAAAAAGAACTTAATAAAATCCTTGCTGAGAACACAGGTCAGAGTATTAGAAAAATAGAAAAAGACACAGAAAGAGATTTCTTTATGAGTGCGGAAGAAGCTCTTAAATACGGACTGATTGACAAGGTACTAAAAAAAAGAGATAACTAATGATAAGTAAAAAAGACGATAAATTTTCTACTGTTGAAGTTGCTGGTTTAAACGAGCCTTCTTCTCCTCTTGAGGAGTTTGCCAAAAAAGTTTTTGATAAAATGATTGAAGAAAATGTACCACCTATACCTTATTATTATAAAATGTATTTTTTAAATATGCTTGATGAAGAACCGGAAAGTTTTAGAAATCAGGTTTATGAGTATATAACTTTAGAAGAAACAAACGAGCTTGAAAAAGACTTAGAAATTGAAAAAAAACTAAAACAGTCTTTTAAATATTCCAAAGAACTTTTACAGCATACTGCAGTTTTATATAAAAATTCTCAGGCTATTAAAGATATTTTTGAAAAATATAAAAGCGAAACCGCACATATTGCCAATCCGAAACTTTTTGAAAGACTTATAAACGGTTTTGAAGAAAGACTTAAAAAAATAAATGAAAAACTTGATAATGAGCTTAACCATATAAAACAGTTATATTCTAAAAACGTAGAAATTTTGAAAGATATTGAGAGTAATTCGATTTTTGATGCAAGATACGGTATTTATAACAAAAACTTTTTTATAAGAGAACTGAAAAAAGAAATAAAACTTATTGAAAAATTTAAACATAAAAGCAGTGTAGTCGTTTTGAAAGTGAAAGACAGCGTATTTGCTTCTTTGAAATCTGAAAAGTCTAAAATTCTTTTAAACAGAAGTGTTGCAAAGATAATGCTCAAAACATCCAGAAGAACGGATATTATTGCGCATTTGGGGGACGGTGTTTTTGCAATGCTTCTAAAGCATACGGACAGAATCGGAGCATGTAAAACGGTTGAAAGACTTTCAGATATTATCAGTAATTCTGCTATTTTTCTTGAAGGTGAAGAAATTAATATCAAAATAGTTGCAGGAATAGTAGAAATACTCAGTAACGAAGATGTTGAAGTATTGGTTTCACATGCATTGATGATGATGGAAAAAGCTCAGGAAGACGACGTTTTATATTATATATACGAAGGAAATTGATGGCGGTATTAGATATTGTTACTTATCCGAATAAGGTTTTGAAACAGATTTCAAAGCCTGTTGAAAGATTTGATGGGGAACTGCATAAATTATTGGATGACATGTATGAAACTATGATAGCTAAAAACGGCGTAGGCCTGGCTGCAATCCAGGTGGCTGTTCCTATTAGAGCTTTATTGATAGATATTGGCGATGAAGAAGGTAAGCAGAGTAAAGACACACTAATAGAAGTAATAAATCCGGAATTTTTAACATGGGACGGAACGCAGAAAGATACAGAAGGATGTTTGAGTGTTCCTGATTATTTTGACGAAGTTGAAAGATACAAAAACGTAAAAGTAAAGTTTTTTGACAGATTCGGAAAAGAGCATATTATGGAAGCCGAAGGCTTGCTGAGTGTTGCTTTCCAGCATGAAACAGACCACCTTGACGGGCATTTGTTTGTAGAAAGACTTGATTATATTAAAAGAAAGAAGTTTGAAAAAGAGTGGAAAAAACTGCTAAAACAAAAACGAAAAAAATAAACTCCGCTACGCTTGAAGGATTTGAAGCCCAAAAAGTAGAAGTTGAAAGTTCGTTTACAAAAGGTCTTCCCGGATTTGCTATTGTAGGACTTGGCTCCCAGGCGATTCAGGAAAGCAAAGAAAGAATTAAATCGGCTCTTTTAAATAACGATTTCGAATTTCCCCCTCTTAAAATTACGATAAATTTAGCTCCTGCGGATTTGCCAAAATCGGGCTCGCAGTTAGATCTTCCTATAGCTTTAAGCATTTTATATCACAAAAAAAATATTGATTTAAGCGAATATCTGGTTTTAGGAGAACTCGGGCTTGACGGGAGTCTGAAAGATACCAATTCCATATTTCCTATTATTCTTTCACTCAAACCCAAAAAAGTGATTATTCCTCTGCAGAGCGCCGAGAAAGTGAGCAAAATTCCGGGTGTTGAAGTTTATGCTTTTTCGCATATTAAGGAGTTTGAAGATTTTGAGCCTAAAAAGGTGGAAAATAACGGTTTTAACTACAGCCATATAAAAATAGACGGCAAAAAGTATTATTATCTTGAAAATTTTGAACTTGATTTTAAAGATGTGCTGGGACAAAACCAGGCAAAAGAGGCTGCTTTGATTTCTGCGGCTGGGTTTCATAATATTCTGTTTGAAGGAAGTCCCGGAGTCGGAAAGTCTATGATAATCGGCAGAATGAGATATATTTTACCTCCTATGAGTTTAGAAGAAATACTTGAAGTGGAAAAGTATAATTCGCTTGAAGGCAAAGAAGTTACGTTTAAACCTGCAAGACCTTTCAGGGCGCCTCACTATTCGTCTACAAAGGCGGCGATATTCGGAGGCGGCAGCAGGGGTGCGAAGATAGGGGAGATTGCGTTTGCGAATAAAGGAATGCTCTTTTTTGACGAGCTTCCTCACTTTCAAAAAGACGTGCTTGAGAATTTAAGGCTTCCGTTACAGGACAGGAAGGTGCTTATCAGCCGGGTAAATTCAAAAATAGAATACGAAACCGACATACTGTTTGCGGCTGCTATGAATCCGTGTCCATGCGGGAATCTGTTGAGTACGAATAAAGAGTGCAGATGTACGGATTTGGAGATCAGAAGATATAAAAATAGAATCAGTGAACCTCTGTATGACAGGATAGAGATATATCTGCAAATGACC
The DNA here is from genome assembly GCF_004006315.1 of Nautilia sp. PV-1. Lineage (NCBI taxonomy): Bacteria > Pseudomonadati > Campylobacterota > Epsilonproteobacteria > Nautiliales > Nautiliaceae > Nautilia > Nautilia sp. PV-1. The sequence goes on along the minus strand of NZ_CP026530.1, from coordinate 1,691,985 downwards.
GAGGACTACTCGAAAGACACTGTTTCAAGTAAAAAGATGTTTGAACAAATTTTAACGGTATTTGAGATGCAAAAGGGCGAGTTTAACGCAAACCTTCCTGAAAATTATCAATTTGACATTGAAAACGGCGCTTACGAGATACTGAAAAAAGCCATTGGTAATTTCGGGCTTAGCAAAAGAAGCGAATTTAACCTGCTTAAAGTTGCCAAAACCGTTGCCAATATAAACAAAAGAAATAAAATTCAAAAAGAAGACCTTCTTAAAGCGCTTCAGTTTAGAAGACGTTAACTCAAAATAATATTAGAAATTCATTTTTTTTAATCGTAATAATTTATACTATAATAAAATTACTTGTTTTAATTTATGGAAATGAAAATAAGGAATAAAGTGACTCTTGATATTATAAGCGATATACATTTGGATTTTTATTCAAGGTTTAACAGAGTAAAAACACAATCTTTTGCAAAAAAACTTATTGACAGTAAAAGAAACAAAATTTTTGATATTTTGGTAATTGCAGGAGATATAGGACATTATAACGATGATAATGTTTATTTGATTGAGTTATTAAGCAGATATTATGAAAAAGTGTTTATTACATTCGGTAATCATGATTTATATTTACTCTCTTCCAAGTATCTGGAGAAATATAACCACAACTCTTTTAACAGACTCAAAGAATTTAAAGAAATGGTAGAAAAAATAGATAATGTAATCTTTTTGGACGGACAAAAAGTCGAATATAAAGGCATAACCTTTTGGGGCAGCGGCTTGTGGTATGAGGTAAACAGTGTAAAACACTGGTCCGGATACATGAATGATGCTAGATACATATATGACAGAAAAGAAAGTTACAAAATCGTATTTCCGTATGATTATTATCCGGTTAAATATAATTTTAATGTGTTTTCTTTATACGAAAAAGAGTTGGAAAAAATCAACCGATTGGATAAAACCGATATAATAATATCCCATATGCCGCCTGTTGTATTATCAAATGTTTACGATATAAGCAATACATATTTTTTTGTGCCTTACGGTGAAGAGGTGATTGAGAGGGTTAAACCTAAAATGTGGATATTTGGACATATTCATTCTAAGGTGTATAAAAAGTTTAACGGCTGTGAGCTGATATGTAATCCTTTGGGATATCCGGAAGAGAATGAAAAATTCGTAATAGAATCTATTAAGGTTAATTAAAAATGAGCACAATAAAAACCAGATATATAGACTATATTATCGGAAGAGAAGAGATAGAATCGCTTTTGCAGGAGAAAGAATTTAAAAAGCATCTACTGATTTCAATTATAAACCCTGATGATAAATATGAAATTATTAAAAAACAGATAATGACAATAGAGAATTTCTTAAATTCTAACGATCAAGAATTAATCTTTCCTTTTTATATAGGTGCAGGCAAATTTAAAAAAGAAATATTTCTCAAAGATCAAAAAGAGAGTATGAAAAAATTAAAAAAGACTCTAAAAAGTCTTAAAAATTATCTAAAAAGGAAAAATACAAGAAAAGATCTTAATGCAAAGCCGATAGATAAAATTTTAAGAGATAAATTTTTTGACAGTTTAACTGTTGATTTTTGGGATGTGGATAGAGATTTGTTATTTTACAAGCCGATTGAGGGCAGCGAAGCAGAAAAAATAGCCAGGTTTATATATAAACATAAAAAAAATGTGCTTAATAAAGGATTGAAGTTTGTAATCCACTGTTCTGCCGGTATTTCAAGAAGTGCCGGAGTCGGCATGGCACTGCATTGCTGTTTGGATTTTGGAGGGAATACGGAACATTTCAAGAAAGAAAACTGCAAGATTCTTTTTCATAACAGATACAGACCGAATGAATATGTTTTTAATGCAATTTGTAATGAATATAAAAAATTAGAAGGAATGTTAAAGTGAAAATAATATCCGACACCCATTTTGGGCATACAAATATGCTGCTTCATGAGCCTACGAGAATGCAAAAAGCGAGAATGGAAGGCTATGAGGATTTTGACCGATTTTTAATTGAATATCTTAACTCTTATATTTCAGACAACGATGAGGTGCTGCATTTGGGAGATGTGGCTTTTGGAGACAAATATAAACTTGCAGAAAAACTGAACGGTAAAATTACGCTTATCAAAGGCAATCACGACAAACAAAAACATATTGAGTTTTATAAATCAATAGGCTGGGATGTAATAGAGGATATAAGAATAGAAATTGATGTTGATACAAGCTGGTTTGAATATTTAAAATATAAGTATGATACAAAAACCCTTACAAAAACAGCCTGTCTGGTGAAGGAGATTAACGGTAAAAAAGTTCTTTTTTCACATTATCCGGTATTTAATGACAATCCTTACGATGAAAAATTTCAAAACATCTCTAATCTTCTTGAAGAAGTTTTTACACTTTGCGGTTGCGATATAAACATACACGGACATACTCATTCGTATAAGGTTGCGGATAAACGGTGTATAAACGCCTGTTTGGAAGTTAACGGTTTTAAACCTGTTGAAATTGCTGATATTTTATACGGACTTTGTTGAAAATAAATATAAACTTGTTACAATAAAGCAGGAAAACTTTTTAAATCTTTCTATGCCTCTAAGGAGTAAATATGAAACCCGCGTTTAAAGAAGTCTATTCGTTCGATAAGAAGTGTTATGAAGAATATAAACTTACGGAAGATATATTGATGGAGCATGCCGCATACAGTATGGCTTTGGAAATTTATGAAAAAATTCCGAAAAATTTAACGGTAAATATTGTGGCAGGACCCGGAAACAACGGTGCAGACGGTGTTACTCTTGCCAGAATTTTACTAGGTGATTATCATGTTAATCTGTATTTGCCTCTTGGCGCAAAATCGGAAATGTGCAAACTTCAGCTAGAGAGATTTAAAGCCGTCGGAGGACATGTAGAAACTGTATATAAAAACTGCGACTGTCTTGTGGATGCGATATTCGGAAGCGGTTTGAAAAGGGATTTAAGCAGCGAACTGGTTGCAATCGTAAATAAAATGAATAAATTAAAGGCATATAAAATAGCATGTGACGTTCCTACGGGAATTGACGATAAAGGCAATTTAAGACCTGCGGCTTTCAGAGCCGACGTGACAATTACAATGGGTGCGGAGAAAATATCTCTTTACGGCGATGCGGCCAAAGATTATGTTGGAGTGATAAAAAAAGCCGATCTGGGGGTGAGTTTTACTAAATATATAAATAAATGCTGTTATTTTGTTTTGGAAAAAGACGATCTTATTTTGCCTTTTAGAAACAGACAAAATACCCATAAAAGAACATACGGACATTTGGGAGTATTGGTGGGAGATAAACCCGGAGCCGGAATTCTGGCTTCACAGGCGGCATTTAATTTCGGATGCGGTCTTGTTAGTATAATAACCCGTGAAAAAGTAGATGCTCCTTATGAAATAATGCAGACAGGCAAAATAGGGAATTTCACAGCCTTGGCTTTCGGAATGGGTATGAATAACCATTTCGACGATATAATGGATGATATAATCTCTTTGGATATTCCTATGGTTATTGACGCGGATATGTTTTATAAAGAAAAAATAACATCATTTTTGAATAAAAAAGCCGTGCTTACGCCTCATCCTAAAGAGTTTGCTAGTCTGCTCAAAATAGTTGGCCTTGGAGATTACACTACAAAAGACGTGCAGGCAAACAGATTTGAACTGGCGGAAAAATTCAGTGAAAAATATCCTCAGGTAGTGTTGCTGCTTAAAGGTGCGAATAAAATAATAGCTTACAATAAAAAACTGTTTATTGATCCGAACGGTAGTGTTTCTTTGGCAAAAGGCGGAAGCGGAGACATACTAGCAGGGCTAATAGGCTCACTGCTGGCGCAGGGATGGCATCCTTTAAAAGCCGCTATTCACGGAAGTCTGGCACATTCTCTTGCCGGAAATTACGAACCGAACTATGCCTTGACTCCTACAAAAATAATTAATAATTTAGAAAAATTAATATGATTTTTGATAGAGTTTTTTAAACTCTTCGCATTTTTCCAATAGATCTTCTTTTTTCCCTGAACATTCTATTTTACCGTTTTTGAAAACAAGTATTTCATCGGCATTGTCGATTGTATGAAGTCTGTGGGCGATTATGAACACTATCATGTCTTTGAGGTTATTAATGGCATCCATTATAACCGCTTCGCTTTTGTTGTCAAGCGCGCTTGTCGCTTCATCTAGTATTAAAACATCGGGATCTTTATAAAGGGCCCTTGCTATTGCGATTCTTTGTTTTTGTCCTCCGCTGAGGTTGCTGCCGTTTTCATGCAGTACTGTATATATACCCTCAGGCAGGCTTTGGATGTATTCCAGTAAATTGGCCTTTTTAAGTGCGGTTTTAACTTTTTCTTCGTCAATTTCCTTGCCGTATGCGACGTTTGCAGCAATGGTGTCGTTAAATATATGGACGTTTTGAGGAATATATGCAATTTTTTCTCTTAAGTCTTCCAGGGAGTAGCGTTTCATGTTTTCACCGTTTATTAATATTTCACCGCTGCTCGGATCGTAAAATCTCATAATGAGACTTACAAAAGAACTTTTTCCTCCTCCGCTGTCACCCACAAGGCCGACTTTCACAGGTTTTTCGGCGGTATAGGTTATATTTTGAAGAGCCGTATTGTCTCCGTATTTTAACGATACATTCTTAAATTCTATTTTTTCTATATTATCAAGCTTTTTATCTCCAGATACAATCTGAGGTTTGAGGTGGAAAATTTCTTTTAACCTTTCGTTTGCAGCAATGGCGTTTTGGAGGTTGGAGTATGTGTTTGATGCTCTTTTGATAGGCTCGGTCATCATAAAAAGAGCTGTCATAAAAGAAAAAAACGCACCTACACTCATCTGTCCCGTAATAACTTCGTGACCTCCTACTATAATGACGATTGCCGCAACCGTTGCGTTCATAAGTTCGAGTATAGGATTTAAAAGTGCAGAAGTTCTGACTGTTTTAAGATTGATTTTTAAATATCTTAAATTTTCTTCTTTAAATTTTTCATATTCGAATATTTTGGCATTGTATGCTTTTATTGTCTCGATGTTTTTAAATATTTCGCTTAAGTGTTTGTTTAAATCCGCAGTTTTGGCCTGTGACTGTTTTGAGAGGTTTTTCAGTTTTTTGGCAATTTTACCTATCGGATAAATAATAAGTGGCATAATTATGATCGCAAAAAAAGCAAGTTTGGGACTTTGGTATATTACAACTCCCAGCAAAAACAGAGCCATTAGAATATCTCTTATAAAGTTTGCCAAATCGTGGCTTATGGCACTTTGTATTCTGTTGATATCGTTGATTATTCTGCTGACAAGTTCTCCTGAATGTGTTTTTTTGAAGTAATCCATATCAAACGTCAAAATATAACTTAAAAACTTGTCTCTTATCTGTCTTACTACGTCTTCGCCTATGTATGTAACGTAATATGTCTGAATATACCTTCCGACTCCTTTTATGAAGTAGATAATAATAATTCCGATCGGAAGCAGGTATAAAAGATGTTCGTTTTTATCAATGAATATTTTGTCAAGAACCGGTTTGATAATATACGCAATGGCAGCGGTGGATACGGATACCATTATCATCCCGATTACAGCTAAAAATATCTCTTTTTTGTAATGTTTATAATAAGGGAGGTATTCTTTAATAAATTTCCACAAAATCTAAACCTTTCATTTGTTATAATTTTACTATCTTATCAAAATTTAAAGGAAACAATGGATACGATAATAAAACTGAGTTCTTTAGGTGATATTATACATTCTTTGGTTGTTTTGCCAAAACTTGAAGAAAAAATAGATTTTGTGGTGGATGAATCATTTAAAGATATTTTACAAGACAATCCTTATATTAATAACATTGTGCCTGTAAATTTAAGAGCCGCTAAAAAAGATAAAAAGCAGCTTTGGAATATTTACAAAGAGCTAAGACAAAAAACATATCAAAACGTATATGATCTGCAGGGGCTTATAAAAAGCGCTCTGGTTGCGAGAATAATAGGAAACGAAGTAATAGGGTACGCAAATCCGAGGGAAAAGATAGCTTCAATTTTTTATGATAAGAAAATAAAATCAAAAAAGAAGTTTGCCGTTCAGAGATATTTGGAGCTTTTTGAGATGGAAGATGACGGTTATTTGATTAATCACCCGAAACTGCTGTTTTACAAAGACAGGGAATTTGAATATTTAAGCCGTGAGAGAAAAAACATAGTTTTTATAATAGGTGCGAGCTGGGAGTGTAAAAAAACACCTCTTCACGTCTGGACAGAACTTGCTGAATATTTTAAAAACGAAAATATAATAGTTCCGTATGTAGGCGAAAATGAAAAAAAAGAGGCGTTTTTTATAGCCGATAAGGCCAAAAATGTCACACCCGTAAGTCTAAACCTGAATGATTTAAAGGCTTTGATAGACAAAAGTGATTTGTTAATCGGAAATGATACGGGCCCAAGTTTTATAGCTTGGGCGAATAATATTAACAATGTTATTTTATACGGATGTACTTATAACAATAAAATTTTAGAAAACAGGTATTCTAAAAGTGTGGAAATTCAAAACAAAGAAATAAACAAGAGGTTAAACGTAATGGATAAAATGGATGTTAAAAATATAATAAAGAGAACAGATGAATTTTGATAATATGTTTTATTACGGATATCTGTTTTTAGAAAAATTACTAAAAATATGTCCTGATTTTATGAAAAAATATTTAAAAAAATTATTGACGTTTCTGTTTTATAAATTTGATTCAAAAAGAAAAAAGATAGTATTTGTCAATCTTGATTTAGCTTACGGAGATACTCTTTCAAAAAAAGAAAAAGAAAAAATAGCAGAAAAAGTTTATGAAAACTTCGTAAGCAATCTGTTTGAATTTATCGAACTTTCGAAAATGAGTAAAGGGGATTTGGCCAAAAAAGTTGAATTTGAGAATCTCGAAACGGTGAAAAATGAGCTTCAAAAAGGACCTGTAATTTTTGCAGGGGCACATTTTGGAAACTGGGAAATCGCGGTTTTGGCAATAGGTGCTTTTGTGACTCCCATCAGTGCCGTTGTAAGAGAGATAGACAATCCGAAACTGAACGAAAGAATTAAAAAAATTCGTGAAAAATTCAATGTAAAAATATACGGTAAAAAAGGCGCTCTTAAAAATTTAATGAGAGATTTAAAAAACGGAAGAAGCATAGGAATTTTAGTTGATCAGAATACATCTAAAGAAGAAGGGTTGGATACCAAATTTTTCGGTAAAAAAGTTCTTCAGACACCAAGCGCTGCTCTTCTTAGTAAAAAACTGAAAGTTCCTGTTGTTATGGGTTTTGCAGAAAAAAAAGACGATAAATGGGTTATAAGTTTTAAAGATGTGTTTGTTTGTGATGATATCCAAAACTGTGTCGACAGACAGTCTAAAATAATTGAGGAAGAAGTTAAAAAATATCCGGAATTATGGTATTGGTTTCACAGAAGGTTTAAACATTATTACGAGGACAGATATGAATAAGCTGAGTGTCGTAATAATTACGAAAAACAGTGGAAAATTTATAGAGGGCGCGGTTAAATCCGCTTTGTTTGCCGATGAGGTTTTGATACTTGACAGCGGAAGCAGTGACAATACATGTGAAACGGCTAAAGCTCTGGGTGCGAGAGTTGAATTTCAGGAATGGCTCGGATTTGGAAAACAGAAACAAAAGGCTGTCGATTTGGCAAAAAACGACTGGGTTTTTGTGCTTGATTCGGATGAGAGGATAACCGCTGAACTTCAAAATGAAATAAAAGCCATATTGAAAAATCCGGAATTTAACGCGTATTATGTTCCGAGAATAAATGTTTTTTGGGGCAGGGAAATAAAGCGTTTAGGGCTTTATCCTGATTATTCCGTAAGACTTTTCAATAAAAAAAAGGCAAAATTTAACGAAAAAGAAGTCCATGAAAGCGTTGAATGTGAATGTGAAATCGGGTATTTGAAAAATCCTATGAAACATCTGGCGTATGAAAGCATTGAGGAATTTATCGATAAGCAGAACAGATATTCAACGCTTGGGGCGAAACCGAATAAATTAAAAGCTTTTATTTCTCCTTTATGGACGTTTTTTAAGCTGTATTTTATAAAGCTCGGATTTTTGGAAGGCTGGGACGGATTTGTAATCGCAAGGCTTTATTCACAGTATACTTTTTGGAAATACATTAAGGGAAAAAAATGAAAATTTTGGTTATAAAATTCAGAAATATAGGAGATGTTCTTTTAACTACTCCTTTAATTAAAAATCTGAAGATGAATTTCCCCGAGGCGCAGATAGATGTTGCGGTAAATAAAGGCACGGAAGCCATGCTTAAAGGGAATCCGAATATAAACAGAATTTATTCATATAATAGAAGCTATTATAAATCTCTTCCGAAATTAAAACGTTTTATTGAAGAATATAAATTTTTAAAAAGTTTTAAAAATTATGATATGGTGATCAATACAACTGAAGGAGACAGGGGCGCTTTTATAGCAAAATTCAGTAATGCAAAGATAAAGATCGGATATAAAGTCAATAAAAATATTATGTTGAAAAAAGCATTTAATTTTATAATGCCAAAGCCGCCGCTTATGAGACATATTATTGAGAATAATTTGGATGCTTTAAGGATTATAAATAAAGATATATATGAAAAAAAAGTCGAAATTTTTTGGAGTAATGAGGATATTGAAAAAGTAAAAAAGTTAATACCGGATAATTTTATTCATATTCATCCCGTTTCGCGTTGGCTATTTAAATGTATAGATGATAAAATTATGGCAAATATTATTGATTTTTTATATGAAAAAGGTCAAAAAGTTGTAATAACGGCGAGTCCTGATAAAAAAGAAATAGAAAAAGTTAATAAAATTTTATCTTATTGTAAAAATAAGCCGATAAATTTAAGCGGAAAACTCAGTTTAAATCAGGTTGCATATCTTTCAAGCAGGGCTAAACTGTTTATAGGAGTAGATACGGCTGTTATGCATATGGCGGCGGCTGTAGATACTCCTGTTGTTGCGTTTTTCGGTCCAAGCGGGGCGTTTAACTGGGGACCATGGGATAATGATCTGTTTGAAAGCGGGTATACGAAAAAAAGCGGAATTCAAACAATGGGAAAACATACGGTTATACAGCATGACTGGGATTGCATTCCATGCGGAAAAGACGGTTGTAACGGAAGTAAAGTGAGTGAGTGTTTAATGCAGTTTGATATGGAAAAAATTTTTAATATTATTGAGGAGAAACTGTGAGGGTTTTACATACGGAATGGTCTGACGGATGGGGAGGACAGGAAATCAGGATAATTTCTGAAATGGAAGGTGTAAGAGAACAGGGAGTTGATGTAATGCTTGCCTGCAGGGAAGGAAGCAGGATAAAAGAGGAGGCTTTAAAAAGAGGTTTTAAGGTTTATACGTTGCCGTTTAGAGGTAATTTGGATTTTAAAACGCTTTTTGAGTTAATGAAAATCATAAAAAGAGATAAAATAGATATAATTAATACTCATTCCGGAAAAGATACTTGGGTTGGTGGACTTGCTGCAAAGCTTAGCGGAGCAAAGTTTATAAGAACAAGACATCTAAGCAACAGAATAAACCCTTCAAGGACCAATTTTATTAACGAACTTGCGGATTTTATTATTACAACGGGTGAGAGTGTCAGGGAAGATATGATTAAATATAACAGAATAAACCCTGAAAAGATAATGTCAATTCCGACCGGAATAGATGATGAAATATTTAATCCTCAAAAGTATGATACAAATGAGTGCAGAAAAATTTTTGGTTTGGATGATAATAAATTTTATATCGGAATAGTGGCAGTTTTGCGTTCATTTAAAAGACACGACTTTTTTTTGGATATTGCCAATTATTTTAAAGATAATGAAAATATTGAATTTGTAATAGCTGGTGAGGGACCTAAAAGAAAAGAAATAGAAAAGAAAATAAAAGATTTAAACTTAAAAAACGTAAAACTTTTAGGACATATTACAAAAGTGCCCGAATTTTTAAAAGCTATAGATTTGCAGCTGTTAACATCCGATTCTAAAGAGGGAGTGCCCCAAAGTGTGATTCAGGGACTTATGATGCAAAAAGATATAATAGCCAGCAATGTCGGAAGTGTGATGGATTTATATAAAGACAACAACTTTTTAATGCTTGACGGTTTGGATTTAAACAAATGGGTTGAGGGTGTTAAAAAAATTTATAATAAAGAATTGCAGTTTAATAAAGACAGAGATTATATTGTTGAGAATTTTTCTAAAAAAGCGATGGTAAATAAAGTGCTTAGCGTATATGAAAAGGTTCTTAAATGAAAATACTCTTAATAAGAAACGATAATCTAGGTGATTTGATATGTACAACACCTGCAATTGAGGGTTTAAGAAAAAAATATCCAAATGCTCAAATCGATATTGTGGTTAACAGTTATAATTTTTTGGGAATCAGAAACAATCCTTTTGTAGACAATATATATGTTTATACCAAACCTAAACATGTAAACGGAGTAGGGGAAAAGTTAAAAGCCCTGTTTGGAAAAATTAAAATATTTAACGGTATCAGAAAAGAAAAATATGATGTAAGTGTTGTTTTTAGAAGCGAATATTCTCCATCAACTGAGCAGTTTAGCAATATCAGTAAAGCCAAAATGAGAATAGGGGTAAAAGATAAAAAAAAGAGAGACAAGTTTACTCATCATATAGAATTTAGAAATAATCACGAAGTTGAATTTTGTTTTGATTGCTTGAAGCCGTTGAATGTGGAGTATAATGGAGAAAAAACCAGATTTTTTATCCCCAAAGAGATGAAAAAAAAGTATGAAGATTTTAAAGATATTGTGGTTTTTCATATTTCTGCCAGAATGAAAAACAATCAAATGAGCTTTGAAAAGTTAAAAGATATATTTGCTAAGCTTGATAAAGAGATTTATATAACGGCAGAGCCTAAAGATTTTGAAACGGCAAAAAAGCTTGAAAAAGAGACGAAAGTTATTTTTAAAAAGACGGATTCTTTTTTGGATTTGGGAGCTTTTATTTCAAGGGCTAAACTTTTTGTGACGTTGGAGGGTGGTGCTATGCACTTGGCACCGGCTATAGAAGTTAAGACTATAGCTTTATTCGGAATTTCGGATATTAACAGATGGCATCCTTGGGGGTATAAGGATTTGGTATTACAGGATAAAAGCAAAATCGCCGAAAATATAGATAACGATTTAATAGTTAAACATATAAAAAACAATTTATAAGGGAAAAAATGATAAAAGAGTTAGTTTATTTTTTGTATATTATTCTTTCAAAACTGCCCGATAAGTTGATTTTAGGATTCTGGTTTAAGAAAATTACCAAATTAAGAGCAAAAGTTTTAGGATGGATGCCTAATAACAAAATAGGCAAAAACGTAAGAATTTACAGAAACGTAAGAACTAACAAAAAATCAAAACTTATAATAGGCGATAATACGGCTGTTAAAGAAAATTGCATTTTAATAGGCAATATAGAGATAGGTAAAAACTGCAACGTTTTAAACAACACCAAAATAGACGGAACGGGAAAAGTTATAATAGGAGACGATACTCATATAGGAAGAGAAAACGATATTTTTTCACATTATCACGAAATAAAAAATAAAAATATTTTAGTAAATAAATCAAAAGAAATTCCTCAAACTACCATTATAGGAAAAAACGTAATGCTTTTTAGTAGGGTAGGCGTTATGAGTGGAATAAAAATCGAAGATAACGTTGTGGTAGGATACGGAAGCGTCGTAACTAAAAATTGCGAAAAAGATTTTATTTATGCCGGAAATCCGGCAAGGAAAATCGGCGAGAGAGTTTAAAGGAGCGTTTTTGAGTCTTTTTAAAAAAATAATTCCCTGTTTTTTACCTGAAAATCAGATTATAAAAACGGATTTGGTTCCAATGGAAGAAATTGATAAAATAGTTTGTTTCAGTAATACGGCAATTGGTGATACGCTTTTTGGTACGCCTGTTTTTAGAAGTTTAAAAAAGCATTTTCCCGATAAAAAACTAATTGTAGTGATGAGTCCTAAAAATTATGAACTTTTTGAAAATAATCCCTACATTGATGATATTATTTTATATTCTGGGAAAACAAAACATTTTTTTAAAGTATTGAAAGAATTAAAAAAAATTAATCCCAAACTTGTTTTGGCATTACATTCAAATGAGCCTCAAGCGACTCCTCTTGCCGTTTTGAGTGGGGCTAAGTATATTATTAAACTTCCAAACGATAAAAATGAGTTTAATAAATGGCATACAAATAAAATAGTACCTAAAATTGAAGGAGAACATTTTATTAAATTAAGGCTTAAGTTTTTAAAATGGCTTGGGATTGAGGAAAATGATTGCAAGATGGATTTGTTTTTAAAAGATGAGTGGATAGAAGAAGTTGAAAAAGTATTGCCGAAAAATAAAAAATTAATAGGATTTCAAATAGGGGCTTCTACAATTAGCAGAAGATGGTTTAATGAAAGATGGGTAGAACTTGGTAAAAAGCTTTTGAGTAAATACCCGGATGTTAATATCGTTTTAACCGGTGCTCCTAACGAAAAAGAGTTAACCGATGAAGTGGAAAGAGGAATTAATGATAAAAGAGTTTTAAATTTAGCCGGTAAACTATCTTTAGGAGGAGCTGCAGCATTGATTGATAAACTTAATTTGTTAGTAACTCCCGATACTGGGCCTTTACATATTGCAATTGCTGTAAAGACCCCAACAATCGGCTTGTTTGTAGCCGGTAACCCTAAAGAGAGTAATGCATGTTACGATTTGGATATTCATCCTTTTATTCAAAAACCAAAAACCTGCACACCTTGTGTAGATAAAAAATGTAAATATCCAGAATGTATGAAACAGATTACTGTTGATGAAATATTATTAAAAATAGAAAAACAAATATATAAGGCTTAGTATGTTTATAATTGAAAAAATTAAAACAAATATAGATATTTTATTTCTGGCTATATTTATATTTACTTTACCCATAGCACACTTTACAGCTGTCCAAAACATATCATTTGGTCTTTTTTTAGTCAGTTTTATTTTAATATATAAACCGAAGTTTGAAATAACTAGTCTTTTATATTACAAGAAATTAATAATAGCATTTGCATTGTTTATATTATTAGCTTTTTTATCTTTATTTAATACTCCAAATATTATTGAAACTTTAAAAGAAATTAAAGGAGAAATATTTTTTAATTTAATAGTTATGTTAACAGGTTTTTATTATTTTCTAAATATTGAAGAAAGAAAAATTAAGATAATTTTTTATATTATTCTTGCAGTGTTAACTATACATACATTAATTAACATTTATATATGGTATCACCACGGTTTTTGGCCTTACCGTGCAGGAGGTCTTCTTGATTCGGGAGGGGGTGAAAGGTTTGGTATTTGGGCCACATATATGCTTACTATGAGTTTTACTTTTTTTTATAACAGAAAAGTTTTTATTATTTTGTTTTTACTGGCAATTATTTCAATAATAGCTAATCAGACCAGAGCAACATTTGTTGCCACATTTGTCATATTATTCAGTGCTATGTTATTAAAAAGAATATTTAATATTAAACAGGCTTTTGCAGTCTTTGTAATTTTAACAGGTGTTTATTTTGTTATCTCTAAATATTTGCCTAATAAAAGGTATAATATTTATCAATATATAGATAATATACATAAAGTATATATACTGCCGCCGCATGAATTTAAAAAAATACATATAGAAAGTTCTTCTTTGCAAAGACTTAGTATGTGGAAGTCTGCGATTATATATAGGAAAGAACATCCATTTGTTCCTTTAGAGTATGGTAGATTTTTGTATGGTGCAAGCATAAAAGAAGTTTTTAAAAATGAGCCTCAAAATTTACCTATTAGAATTTATGCACAGGTTCATAATGAATTTTTGGGAATGCTTTATGGTTTAGGGATATTTGGCTTGATTATATTTGTTTATATAATTTTCTTTAATGCATATTTGGCTAAAAAACTATTCATAACATCAAAGGATTTAATTATTAGAAGATATGCATTGTTTATATATTTAGGTACATTGGGATTTATTGTTTCTATGATGTTTGGAAGTTTCTTTGGTGATAGTGAAGCTAAGTTTTTTTATTTTTTATACGGCTTGTTGCTAGCATTGAATATTAAGGAAAAAAATGAAAATTACTCTTCTTAGGTTAAAGTCTTCTAAATTCGGGGGAGCCGAAGTTTATTTAAGCAGGCTTTCGGAGGAGCTTAAAAAAAGAGGAATAAAGTTTGATATCAAATATACATCTGCTCCTAAATTTTTATCAAGCTGGCTGAAAATCATCTGGTATAATCTTGAAGTGTGTTTGCTTAAAGGTAATAAATTTTATTTTTCCTTGGAACGGGTAATTTGTCCTGATATTTACCGTGCGGGTGACGGAGTTCATAAAACATTTTTAAAAATTGAAAATAAATCAAAATTAAATCCTTTACATTTTGTTTATCTTTATATTGAAAAAAGAATGTTTAAAAATGCTAAAAAAATTATTGCGATTTCTAATATGGTAAAACGTAATATTATTGAAGAATATAATGTTCCGTCTGAAAAAATTGAAGTAATTTATAATGGAATACCTCTAAAAGAAAAAGTTCCTTTTGATGAACTTAAAAAAGAATTTAATATTAATAATGAAAAAATTTTGCTTTATGTAGGAAGCGGATTTAAAAGAAAAGGCGTTAAAGAGGCATTGGATATTGTTTCGAAATTGAAAGGCAATTTTAAATTCTTTGTAGTGGGAAAAGAAAAAAATATTGAGTGGTATAAAAGCTATGCAAAAGAGCTTAATATAGAAAATAAAGTTGTCTTTACAGGTCCGAGAAGCGATGTGGATAAGTTTTATTCTATGGCGGATATTTTTATATTTCCTACAAAGTATGAACCTTTTGGCAGCGTAATAATAGAAGCATTGAATTTTGAAAATGTTGTTTTTACTACCGATATGTGCGGCGGCGGGGAAATATTGCCTGAAGAATGGATAATAGATGATAATATTGTAAATAAAATCCAGGAACTTTTAAATAATAATAAAAAGCTTGATGAATTAAAGAAAAAGGCAAAAGATATATCTAAAAATTACAGCATAGAAAAAAACGTAGATGAAACAATTAAGGTTATAAATGAAGTTATTAATTGAACCTCCAACCTGGCTGGGTGACGCCGTAATGGCAAGCGGAGCGATAAAAGCCGTTTTGGATGAGCTTAAACCTGAAAAAACAATAGTTTTTGGAAGTTTTGTAGCGACTGAGTTTTTGAAGGAATGGTTTGATGAGGTGATTGTAATTGATAAAAAACATAAATTCAGGCAGTTTATGAATTTTCCTAAAGCCGATATATTTATCAGTTTCAGAACCAGTATGTATTCAAAAATTTTGGGATTGAAGGCAAAAAAGAGTTTTTATTTTGATAAAAGTCTTTCAGGGCATATGGTTGAAAAATATTCGAAATATGTAAATACTATAATCGGAAAAAACGAAGTTTATTCGCCTGTTTTACCGTATAAGCCTAAACATTTTCAAAAACCGACATTTGGAATAAATCCCGGTGCTACATACGGAAGCGCAAAGAGATGGTATCCGGAGGAATTTGCGAAAGTTGCAAATACCCTGGGTGAGAAATATGACGTAATAATATTCGGAGGTCCCGGAGAAGAGGAAATAGCAAAGGATATTGAAAAAAAACTTACGATTTCAAATTATAAAAATCTATGTGGCAAATTAACTATTAAAGAACTTTGTGAACATATCGGAGGGCTTGATCTGTTTATAACAAACGACAGCGGTCCAATGCATATAGCAGCGGCTTATAATGTACCGATAGTTGCGATTTTCGGACCTACGAATTACAAAGAAACGTCTCCTTGGAGCAGTAATTACAAAATTGTCACAAAAGATTTGGAGTGTGCCCCCTGCATGAAAAGGGAGTGTCCTTTGGGACATCATGAATGTATGAAAGAGATAAAAGCCGAAGATGTGTTAAAAGCTGTAAAGGAGCTTGTGTGAAAGCGGCGTTTTTAGATAGAGACGGAGTTATAAATATCGATACGGGATATGTCGGGAGAATAAAAGATTTTAAGTTTAAAGACGGAATATTTGAGCTTTTAAAACTGCTTCAAAATCTTGGATTTACCCTTTTTATAGTGACAAACCAAAGTGGAATAGCCAGGGGTTATTACAATGAAGAAGATTTTTATAAATTAACTGAATGGATGAAAGAAGAATTTAAAAAAGAAGGCATTGAAATAAAAGACGTCCGGTTTTGTCCTCATCATCCCGACATTACGGGAGAGTGTGAATGTAGAAAACCCAAACCCGGAATGATTTTGGATCTGGCTAAAGAATATGGAATTGATCTTAAAAATTCGATTATGATAGGCGACAGCGACAGGGATATAGAAGCGGCAAAGCGAGCCGGAATAGAAAAAACGTTCAAAGTTGAAGAAAGCTTATATGATATAATTAAAAAAATAAAAAAGGAGTTTTTGTGAAATACTCTAATATAAATTTTAATAATAAAACCGTTGTAATTACGGGCGGTGCCGGATTTATAGGAAGCAATCTCGCTTTTTATTTTCAGGAAAACTATCCGAACTGTAAAGTTATAGTATTTGATAAATTCAGAAGTGAAGAAAAATTTAGCAACGGAAACCTTAAGAGTTTCGGGCATTTTAAAAACCTGCTCGGATTTAACGGTATTATTATAAGCGGAGATATAAACAATAAAGACGACTTGGCAAGACTTGAAAAATATGATATTGATTATATTTTCCACGAAGCCGCTATATCCGATACTACGGTTGCAGATCAGAAAATAATGATTGATACGAATGTAAATGCTTTTAAGGATTTATGCGATTTAGCCGTTAAGAAAAACGCTTCCATGATTTATGCTTCTTCTGCAGCAACGTATGGAAACAGCAATAAATTCAGCGTGGGATTTGAAAAACCGAACAATGTATACGGGTTCAGTAAACTGATGATGGACAATCTTGCAAAAGAATATTACGATAAAATCAGAATAGTAGGGCTAAGGTATTTTAACGTTTACGGTCCGAGAGAGTATTTTAAAAACAAAACGGCATCGATGGTTCTTCAGTTCGGGCTTCAGCTTTTAAGGGGTGAAAGTGCCAAACTGTTTGAGGGAAGCGATAAAATACTCAGGGATTTTATATTTATTGAAGACGTTATTCAGGCGAATATTAAATCGTGTGAAACTGATAAAAACGGAGTTTATAACGTAGGCACAGGCAAAGCCAGGAGCTTTCAGGATATTGTTGATATTCTCAAAAGAGAGCTTAACATAAAAAGGGATGATACGTATATTCCCAACCCGTACATAGGGCAGTATCAGTTTTTCACCCAGGCCGATATAGAAGATACGAAAAAATATTTAGGTTATGAGCCGAGATTTGAACTGGAAGAAGGTATAAAAGCGTATCTGCCTGAAATTATCAGGATATATGAAGAGGAAGTTAGATAGTAAGGATGAAGGGAGAAGAAGCAAGGATGAAAGTGAAAGGGGTAAGGATAAAGGATGAAGGCAGAAGGAGGAAGGGGAGAAAGAACAGTTACAGGAATTTGATAGTTTGGCAAAAATCTATGAAATTGGTAAAAGAAATATATAAAATTACTATGGTGTTTCCAGATGAAGAAAAGTTCGGGCTTACTTCTCAAATAAAAAGAGCCGCTGTTTCAGTTCCAAGTAATATTGCAGAGGGAAAAGGTAGAGGGACGAACAAAGATTTTATATATTTTTTATATATTGCTCTGGGTTCTTTGTATGAATTACAAACGCAGTTGGAACTTGCTAATGAACTCGGCTTTGTTAAAAGTATTGACGCAATTGATACTTTATCGGTGGAAATAGAAAAAATGATTAATGCATTAATTAATTCTAAAAAGGATAATAATGAATAACAACCTTCAACCTTCAACCTTGGAACTTAAACCTACAATAGCTGTAATAGGTGATTTTATGATAGACCACTATCTGTGGGGCAGGAGTGACAGGATTTCACCGGAAGCGCCTGTACCTGTAGTGGAAGTGATTAAGGAAGAAGACAGGCTCGGAGGTGCCGGAAATGTCGTAAATAATCTTTTGGCACTCGGAAGCGATGTGCTTGTTTCAACTGTAGTAGGCAAAAATTCCGAAAGGCTTGTTAATCTTTTAAAAGAAAAAAACATAGATACCGCAGGTATATTTACGGATTTAAGCAGAGAGACTATTGTAAAAAGCAGGGTGATTGCAAGCAATCATCAGGTAATAAGATACGACAGGGAAACAAAAACTCCGATAACTTCCGAATATGAAGAAAAAATATTAAATTATCTCAATGAAAATATTGAAAAAATAGATTTGATACTTTTAAGCGATTACGAAAAAGGCGTTTTGACGAAATCTTTAACGCAGAAAATAATTAAACTCGCAAACAGAAACAATAAAAAGCTTATAATCGATCCTAAAAAAGATTTCTCTAAATATATAAACGCATGGATGATTAAACCTAATAAAAAAGAATTATCAACTGCTGCCGGAATGGAAATAAATTCTGAAGAAGACCTGATTAAAGCCGGATGGAAAGTCAAAAAAGAACTGAATCTTGATTTTCTGCTTGTGACACTCAGTGAAGAGGGAATGGCGCTTTTCGGAGATGAATATATAAAAATCCCTACAATCGCAAAAGAAGTGTATGATGTAACGGGTGCGGGCGATACGGTTTTGGCGAGTCTAGGGTATTATCTGAGCAAAAGTGGAGATTTAAGAAAAGCCATGAATTTTGCAAATGCGGCGGCGGCTGTTGTAGTAAGTAAAATTGGAAGCGCAACCGTTACGCTTGAGGAAATTGAAGAGACAGAAAGAAGAATAGACAACAGTGTGGATTATAAAATAGTGGATTTTGAAAAAATAACCCATATCGCAAATGACTTAAGGGCTCAAAACAAAAAAATTGTTTTTACAAACGGATGTTTTGACATATTGCATTTGGGACATGTTAAGTATCTTCAAAAAGCAAAAGCCCTCGGGGATAAATTGATAGTCGGGGTAAATTCAAACGCTTCTGTGAGCAGACTGAAAGGGCCTGAAAGACCGGTAAACGACCAATATGACAGGGCTTATTTGCTGGCCAGTCTTGAAGTGGTGGATTTTGTGGTTATATTTGAAGAAGATACGCCATATGAGCTTATAAAACAGATTAAGCCGGACATTTTAGTGAAAGGAAAAGACTACGAAGGCAAAACTGTAGTCGGAAGCGATATAGCAAAAGAAGTTAAACTCATAGATTTTGTAGACGGAAAAAGCACCACGAATATAATTAAAAAAATGAAAAATGAAAAGTGAATTGAAGGATAGAAAATGGAAATTTTAAAAAACTGTTTGGACGAACATATAGAAACGGCAAAAAAAATGCAAGAGCTGCTGCCTCTTATATTAAGAGCCGGAAGTATGTGTGTAGATGCGTTAAAAAACGGGAATAAAATACTACTTTGCGGTAATGGGGGAAGCGCTGCGGACGCCCAGCATATAGCGGCGGAGCTTAGCGGAAGATTTAAAAAAGAGCGCCGGGGCCTTGCCGGTATTGCACTGACTACGGATACTTCCGCCTTGACCGCAATAGGAAACGATTATGGATTTGAATATATATTTTCAAGACAGGTGGAAGCTATAGCGAAAAAAGGCGATGTACTGATCGGAATTTCTACAAGCGGCAATTCAGCAAACGTGCTAAACGCAATCGATAAAGCAAAAGAAACAGGCTGTAATGTTATAACCCTTACGGGAAAAGACGGTGGGAAAATGGCAAAAGCCGGAGATGTGAATATTGTAATACCTTCGGATGATACGCCTAGAATTCAGGAAATGCACATAATGGTTGGGCATATGATATGCGCGTTAATCGATAAGGGATTTTAATATTTCATCTACAATAATTTCCGCTCCCTTTTTTTGATTTATATTTTTTAGATTGTCGGATATTTGATTTAGATCGGCTTCAAATATTAATTTTTCTGTTTTTTCAATGTCAATATCGTTTTGTCTTATTACGAACCCGGCGTTTTTATCGGCTAAAAATTTAGCGTTGTAATACTGGTGGTCTCCCGCTGCATACGGATAAGGTATGAAAAGAGTCGGAATCAGGTTTGCCGCAAGTTCGAACAGAGTCGAGGCTCCGGCCCTTGAGATAGCAAAGTCCGCTGTTGATATTTTATTTACCAGGTGTTTGTCAAAATCAAACACATCCGCTGTTATGTTTTCTTTTTCGTAAAATTTTTTTACTCTCTCAAAGTCCCTTTTGCCTGTCTGATGAATAATACTGATATTTTTTTCTTTTAGTTTTGGAGCGAGTTTCAATGCAAGGTCGTTTATCGCCAAAGCGCCCTGGCTGCCTCCGAGGAAAATCACGGTTTTTAGTTCGTTTCTTATCCTTGCCGTATCAAAAAATATATCTTCCACAGGATACGGGTCGTTATAAAGAAAAGTGTTAAAAAATCTCCTGCTAAAAGGTTTAAGCAGTCTGTTCAGTGAGCCTATGTGTGCGTTTTGTTCGTGTATAAAAAGAGGGGTTTTTGACATTACCGCCGCAAAACTCGCAGGGGCGGCGGAATATCCTCCTACGCTGAAAACAGCCTGAACATTGTGTTGTTTTAACAGTTTTTTGGTCCGGTTTGCAAGCTTTAGAATATGTAAAAACGATGAAATTTTTCCGAGCCCTTTTTTGTTTACGACTCCTCTTGAAGGTAAAAAATAGCTTTTTTCAAATCCGCCGTCCTTTTCAAACCAGTCTTTGTCCGCACCGCTTGTGGAGCCGATATATATTGGTTTTATGCCTCTTTTATTGAGTTCTTCTTTGATTACTTTTGCTATTTTGAGGTGTCCACCCGTTCCTCCTCCCGTTATTGCAATTTTTTTAATTTTCAATTTTCAATTCTCCATTCTCAATTCTCAATTCAGTTTCGCTTTTTTACTGATCATTAAAACCATTCCGATTGCGGTGCATAAGGCCACAAGGGAGCTTCCCCCGTAACTTAGAAAAGGGACGGTCAGACCTTTGATCGGGATTAAAGAAGTTACACCAAGTCCGTTAAAAATAAACTGAATCATTATAAGTGTTCCTACTCCGAAAGCAAAGAGCTGGTATTCTTTTTTTTCGTTTCTGTTGGCTATTTTGTATATTCTGTAAACGAGAGCGAGCATCAGTATAACGATTACGCTTATGCCGATAATGCCCGTTTCTTCCGCTATTCCGGCTAATACGAAGTCCGTATGTACGTCTGAGAGAAATCCCAGCTTAAAAATACCGTTTCCTATTCCCTGGCCGATTATACCTCCGTGGTATATAGCGTTTAATGACTGCTCTACCTGTCCGTAGCTCATTTTGCTTTCCACAGTTACATTCGGGAAAAAGTTGTTTGTCATTAAATGAAGCCATGCTTTAAATCTTGCGTATCTGTATCCGGAGGACAGTACTGCCGCTATAAATACGAAAATACCGCCGGCGAGTATAAGGGTAAATGTCTGAAATCTCCCTCCCGCTATTAAAAGCATAAACGCAAACAGCAGTCCCATAACCATTACCTGTCCTAAATCTGACTGGTATGCCAGAATCAGATACCAAAAACCTCCAAGTATAATAAAATAAGGCAGTATAAGTTTAAATTCTTCCTTTAAAGAAGGAATTGCCTCTTTTTTAACTTTTCTCGTAAACGACCATGAAAGAAAGAAAATCACACCTAGTTTAAAAAACTCTACCGGTGCGAATTTAAAAGGGCCGATTTTTATCCATCTTTTGGCGCCGTTAATAATAGGCGCGACGCTTTCAGGAAGAAAAGGCATCGCAATTACCAGTATGGCCGAAGTTATTAATATAAACCAGCCTATTTTCTCAAACCATTTATCAGGATCAAGTTTTGCAAATAAAACCATTATTCCAAATCCCAGTATTCCGAATCCTATGTATCTTACAACAAAGTGGTATTCGCTTAAATGTTTGGCGTGTTCGAGATATACGGGCAGGGAATATGAAAAAAGAGCGCCTATTAACATCAAGATTCCGACAATAATGAATATCAGGGAGTCCACTTTTTGCAAAATTAACCTTTATGAAGTATAATATTGATAGAATTTTAACAAAAATTTATATTAAAAACAGTTATAAAAATACGGAATAGAAATTGCTTGTAAAAATAAAAAGGAGTAAATGTGGCATTTGAAATATCAAAAAGCTTTGATATCTTAGAGCAGTCTTTACATTACCGCAAAATAAGACAGGATATGATTGCCAGTAATATTGCAAATGCCGATACTCCTTATTACAGACCGAAAGATATAAGATTTGAAGATGCGCTTCAGGAAGAAGTGGATCAGAAATTCGGAATTCACAATGGAACGCCTAAACTAAAACTGGCTCAAACAGAACCGGGGCATTTATCAGGGTTTGACGATAGCGAAGATGTTAAACCGGTTGTTTTTTACAGAGACGGCCATTTGGCGAGAAACGACGGCAACAGTGTGGATATTGACGTGGAAACTACCGAAATGGCAAAAAACAATATCGCTTACAACGCTACAATTCAGGCGTTAAGAAAAGATATAGATATTTTTAAAGCGGTAATTGATTCAAGTAAAAATATATAAAGGCTGAGTAATGGGATTTTTTAACAGTTTTGATATTTCGGGATACGGTCTTTCGGCGGAAAGATTCAGAATTAATATAATTTCCGAAAACATCGCAAATGCCAATACAACCAGAACTCCGGAAGGAGGACCGTACAGAAGAAAAGAGGTTATCTTTAAAGCGGTGCCTTTTGAAGACCAGTTAAATCAAGAAATTGATAAAACTGCCGATTTTCATCAGTATGAAAATCCGTTAGATGAGTCGGGGGAAGACAATGCGGTTGCAAAACCTCCTATTGAGACGGTAGTTGTCGATAAGGTGGTAAGGGACGATTCAAAACCTATATTAAAATACGACCCGAGCAATCCGGATGCGAATGCTCAGGGGTATGTGGCGTACCCTAATATTAATCCGGTTATAGAAATGTCCGATTTATTAGAAGCGACAAGGGCTTATCAGGCAAACGTGGCGGCTTTTCAAAGTGCCAAATCAATGGCGAATAACGCTATAAGCATATTACAAAGTTAAGGATAGATAATGGCTTTTATAAACAAAGTTGATAATACTGGCAGTATCGGAAATGTTGCTAATAATAAAAACAAAGCCGACGGCAGTTTTGAAGATCTGTTAAAAAAAGAAATAGATACAACCAATAATATGATGGAAGACGCAGATAAAGCGCAGGCCGATATAGCAACAGGAAATGTCGAAGATTTGGCAAAAGCTTCAATTACAATTCAAAAAGCCGAGATGCAGATGAAAATGGTTTTGGAAGTAAGAAACAAAGCCATTAACGCTTACAAAGAGCTGCTTAAAACTCAGATTTAATGAAAAACAATAAAATCCCTTTAATATACATTCTCTTTTTTCTTCTTGTTATGGCGCTGTTCGGTGCATTTTTGTTTTTCAGCGTAAGCAGACCCAAAAATTATTTTAATCCGAAAATTACTAAAATAGAAAGCGCTGTAAGAGGAAATATTAAAACAAAAAATTTTACTCTCGCAAAAAGCGAAAAAGTATACAGCGTATATATTAACCCGGCTTATATATCAAGCGATAAAAAAAGAATGTTTGTGGATCTTTTCAGTATTTACACCGGAATTGACAAAAGAACTCTTTACAGAAAATTAAGATCCCATAAAAAAAGAGTTCTTCTTGCAAAGGTGGATTTAAAAACGAAACAGCAGCTGGTATATCTCAGACGTATACTGGATCATTACAGGGTATTTAATTCGTTTAACGGTGTAAGAAGGGCATACGATATAGAAAGCGTAATATACGTATCGAAAGATAAAGTTGAGGGACTTTTTAAAAGAATATATCCTTACGGCAATACGTTTGAACCGTTTTTGGGCAGATACCTTAAGGATCAGGGCAGAGGCGACAACGGTATCGAAGAATATTACGACAATATATTAAAACCGCAAAGAAACGGTAAGATTGCAGGATACAGGGATGTGAGCGGCAATATAATTTATGATAAAAATTCGGTTGTAGTATATCCTGTAAACGGTAAAAATATTACACTTAACATTAATCTGATTTTGCAAAAAAGAATAGAAAAACTGCTTGACGAAGCAAAATCTCTTTATCAGGCAAAAGAGGTAATGGCTGCCGTAATGGATTCAAGAACCGGCAAAATTCTGGCAATTGTGTCTTCAAACAGATTTGATCCGAACCATATTACGAAAAAAGACATACCGAATATGAAAATAAGCGCCGTAAGGTATCTTTATGAGCCTGGGTCTGTGATGAAGCCGATTACTTTTGCGATCCTTTTGGAACACGGAAAGGTAAATCCTTACGAAGTATTAAACGCATATAACGGTAAATGGAAACCGAAATGGAGAAAAACGTATATAAGGGATGACGACCCTTTCCAATGGCTAAGCGCTGAAAACGCCCTTGTTTATTCAAGTAATATCGTAATGTCCCAGCTCGCACTGAGATTAACGCCTAGCGAATTTTATAACGGTCTTAAAAGTTTCGGATTTTCGGAATACAGCGGAATAGATCTTCCTTATGAACTTAAAGGTGTTATCAGAAGCATGAAGGAGCTTCAGTATCCTATATACAAATCCACTACGGCATACGGATACGGTATTATGGTGAATTTCGTTCAGCTTCTCAAAGCATATAACGTATTTAACAATAACGGAATAGAAGTTACGCCGAAAATTGCCGATGTAAAAACTACGTATAAAAGAGTTTTAAAAGCTAAAACGGCAAATGAAATGTTGAGGATTTTAAGAAAAATCGTATTAAAAGGGACAGCCAAAAACGCTTATATCGACGGTATCTTTACAGCGGGTAAAACCGGTACCGCACACGTAAGCGTTCATAATAAATATGAAAAAATATACAATTCTTCATTTTTCGGTTTTGCTGATGACAATACCCACAAATATACCATTGGAGTGACCTTTTTAGACATTAAAGCCCCTTTTCCGAATTACTTCGCTTCGCAGAGCGCTGTACCATTATTCAAAAAAATTGTTATAATAATGAAGGATGAAAAATTAATAGGGGATTAATATGGAAAAAAATCTTCCTCAAGCTCTGCTTGATATACTCAATTACCAGTTTCTGTCGCTTCCATTATATAAGATTTTAACAGCTTTTTTTGTATTTTTTTTGTTTCTGTTCGCCAGGAAATTTTTTACTCTTATTGTTTTGTCTTTTTTTAAAAAACTGGTCTCTAAAACAAAAACTGAAGTTGATGATAAATTTTTAAATGCAATAAGAGAGCCGGTAAGATTTATATTTATAATAGCGGGTATTTATTTTTTGCTTTATTTTTTAGAAATAAACAGCACATTGCTGAATCACGTATTAAAGGGTCTGTTGATTTTTGATCTCTTTTGGATGATTTATAACATAATTACCGAGTTTGAAGATTATGTATACCGTTTTTTGGGCAAATTCGGCAAAGCCTCAAGAGAACTTGCTTCTTTTTTAATCAAAATAACAAAGGTGTTTGTTGTAACAGTCGGCGTTGTGGCTCTGCTTCAGGACTGGGGCATTAACGTTACCGGATTTTTAGCTTCATTGGGTCTTGGAGGTTTGGCTTTCGCTCTTGCCGCAAAGGATACGGCGGCTAATATTTTTGGCGGCATTGCTATTTTAACGGATAATATATTTAAAATAGGAGAATGGGTAAAAATAGGCAGTGCCGAAGGAATAGTGGAAGATATAGGAATGCGAACCACTAAAATCAGAGCTTTTGATAAAAGACTTATCGTAGTTCCAAATTCCGTAATAGCCAATTCGGATGTGGAGAATTTCAGCCGCAGAGACAGACGCAGAATCATGATGCGTCTAGGGCTTACATACGACACTACACTTGAAACAATGGAAAAAATACTCAATGAAATAAGAAAGACGCTTTTAGAACATCCTGATATTCATAATGATCCTATATTAATTTATTTCGATGAATATCAGGACAGCAGTTTGAGCATTTTTTGTTATTTTTTTACAAAAACTGCGGTTTGGGACGATTATTTAAAAATAAGGGAGGATGTTAATTTTAAAATAAAAGAAATAGTAGAAAAAAACGGTGCTTCATTTGCTTTCCCGTCAAACAGCTTATATATTGAAACGCCGGTAAGGATTGAAAATGTTTAAAAGATTTAAAAAATTTCATAAAAAAACATTAAAATATAAAGTATTGTTAGGTTTTTTGGTAGGAATGGGTATTGCAATTTTTTTAATATTGTTAATGTTAACACCGGTGGGAAGTGCCGTATTAAAAAAAGTAATAGAAACGAAAATAGACAAATATATGCCCGGTACGGAAATAACGTATTTGGATTACGGGGTTAATAATTTTTCTCTTGTTGCAAAAAAAGGACACAATGTTGTTAAAATTTACGGTGCCTTATTCCCTTTTAATGCTATGTTTGAAGGGAATGTGCAAAAATTAAGCGATTTGTCTCCTTATTTTCAGGGAAAAATGAATTTAAGCGGGAAAATATATACTGACAGAAATAACATTGTTATAGACGGTATGTCTTTTTTTGCAAACGGATATATGAATTTTAAAGTTAACATTGACGATAAAGTAGATATGGATGCTAAAGGAAGCGATTTTAATCTGCAGAAAATTTTATATATGCTTAAAATAGACTATCCATGGGTAAGCGGACAGACTGATATGCAAATTAACAAACATAATTCAGTTTATAAAGCGGTTTTTAAAACTACAGGGGAATATAAAAACCGTATAAAAACCGATTTTAAGGCCGTTACCGATTTAAATATTAAAAATCATAATGTTTCTTTTAATTCAAATATAGAGTCCGGTATCGGAAATATTATTTTGAACGGAAGAATTTTTAATGATTACTGGGAGTCTAAATTTAAAGCTGAGAATCTCGATTTAAACAAACTGCAGCCGATTTTATTATATCCTTTTAAAGAAAAAACCGATATGCACGGTATTTACGAGTCTTCAAACGGCGTTTTGAAATTTAAAGGAGACAACTTTGAAGGTTTTGCCGATTCAAGAATAGAATTAACATTTAAAATGAACGGTAAACAGTTTTTCAGTCATATAGGTGTTATGCAGATATTAGATGGAGATATATCCGGAACTGTTAAAATATATGACAAATTAGGCACTTTCGATATTGTCAGCAATAATACGAAATTTCTAAATAATAAACTGATCAAAAAAATATATTACCTGACAGGAATTAATCTTTCCAAAGAAAATACCGGAAAAGTGTTTTTTAAAGGTATGTTTGATAATAAACATGCGGTATTTGATATGCTCAGTACCAATCAGAATATATCAATCAGTATAAAAAAAGGCGAATTTACATATCCTGATAAGTATCACATTATAGTTTATCTCAGAAAAGGAAACAATGTATTTAAACTGTTGTTGGAAAACGGAAAAATAAAAGTATTGGAAAAAAGAGACTTTAGGCAGGTGGATAATAAAATATTAGTCTTTTAATATCAACTTTATTGACAAAATATTGTAAATTTTGTATAATTACGATGTTAAAATTCTTTAAAAGGAGGGGACAATGTGGCCAACAGTGTTCGATCCGTTTAGAGAATTACAAGATATCGAAAGAAGACTCGGAGCTGTATTAAATACAAACAGACCGGTTCAAAAAGTAGAAACCTTTACACCGGCAGTTAATGAAAAAGTAGATGAAAAAGGTTATTATTTAGAAATAGACCTTCCGGGTGTTAATAAAGAAAATATAGAAATTTCTGTAAATGAGGGTATTTTAACAATTTCCGGTGAAAGAAAACTTGAAAGAAAAGAAGAAAAAGAAAACTATACAAGAATAGAGAGCTTTTTCGGAAGATTTGAAAGAAGCTTTAAATTACCTGCGGATGCGGACAGCGAAAATATTGAAGCTAAATATGAAAACGGTGTATTGAAACTATTTATTCCAAGACGCAAAAAACCGGAAGGTAAAAAAATCGAAATTAAATAATCTTTCACCTTCCACCTTCTGCTTTCATCCTTTAATTCCTTACTAAATAAGACTTTTTTTGTAGCCATTTAATATCAGTTTCATATTTGTTATAATCTCCTTGAAATTAATCAAGGAGTAAAAATGTTTGAAAAACTCTTCAAGCTTTCTAAGCATAATACTACCGTGGGGACGGAAGTAAGAGCTGGATTTACGACGTTTCTCGCCATGATGTATATTGTACCGGTAAATGCCGGAATTATGAGTTTAACCGGTATGCCTTTTGATGCTTTGATTACTGCTACGGCGGTAGTGACGATTATTGCTACTATATTAAACGGTTTTTGGTCAAATACGCCTGTTGCAATGAGTGTCGGAATGGGCTTAAACGCCTATTTTACATTCGGTTTGGTTAAAGGAATGGGTATTCCTTGGCAGACAGCTTTAGGTGTAGTTATGATAAGCGGTTTAATTTTCCTTGTGCTTTCTCTAACACGTTTCAGAGCCTGGGTGTTTGAATCGGTGCCTGATGATTTAAGAAGAGCAATCAGTGCCGGTATCGGTGCGTTTATTGCTTTTATCGGACTTAAAGGTATGGGTGTGATTGTTTCAAACAAAGCTACTTTTGTTGCACTTGGAACAATTCATAATCCGGAAGTTTTATTAGGAATTTTAGGCTTTTTTGTTGCTGCAGTTTTATATGCATACAGGGTAAAAGGAGCTTTTATAATCTCAATTGCGGTGACTTCTATTATCGCATGGGTGTTCGGACTTGCCCAAATGCCTCAGGGCGTAGTTTCAATGCCTGCAAGTATGGCGCCTATAGCGTTTCATTTTGATATTATGAGCGCTTTAAAACTTTCACTGCTTCCTGTAATAGTAACGTTCTTGGTTACGGATTTGTTTGATACTATAGGAACGCTTGCCGGTATCGGTATGAGAGCCGGACTTTTTAAAGAACCTGTAGAACTTGAGAAAACTCTTCAGGCAGACGCTGCTGCCACAGTTATCGGTGCGACTCTCGGTACATCTACTACAACTTCTTTTATTGAAAGCGCAGCAGGAGTTGAAGAAGGGGGAAGAACGGGTCTTACTGCTATAGTTACCGGATTACTGTTTGTAACAACTCTGTTTTTCCTTCCAATATATAAAGCTATTCCTGATAACGCAATTTATCCTATTCTTGTAATGGTCGGTGTTTTAATGTTCGGTGAGCTTAAAAATATTAATTTTTCTGATACTACAACGGCTGTGAGCGTATTTATTACAGTACTTTTAATGCCTTTAACTTTTTCAATTACTATAGGATTAAGCGCAGGGTTTGTAGCTTATTTCATATTGGCTTTATGCAGAGGAGAAAAAGAAAAACTTACACTCGGAACGCTTTCTATTGCTATAATCGGACTCTTAATGTTTATAGTTCATCCTTAATTTCCTTTAATTAAGGAAATAATAGAACTATTTTTTCTTCTCTTTTTCACTTTTCACTTTTTACTTTTTACTTTCAAACATATTTATATGGTATAATTCCATCCCCCTGAACGTAAAAGAGGTTTTGCAATTAGTAAGTAGTTTAGTTGTGGGGTTGTGAAGTTGTGAAGCTGTTTCACAAACTTTGCAAAATCGCAGCTGACTAATTGCAAGAGCTGGTCTTTGTACCTAAGGGGCGTTTAAACGGAAAACGTATTTTCCTAAAATTTAAGGAGAAGTTATGAAAGTTAGAGCATCAGTTAAGAAAATTTGCCCTAAATGTAAAGTGGTAAAAAGAAAAGGGATTGTAAGAGTTATTTGTGAAAATCCTAGACATAAACAAAGACAAGGATAAAACATGGCAAGAATTGCAGGGATAGACTTACCTAAAAAGAAAAAAATCGAGTATGCACTTCCGTATATTTACGGAATCGGACTTACAACAAGCAGAAAAATTTTAAAAGACACAGGAATTGATCCTGAAAAAAGAGTTTACGAACTTACTGAAGACGAAGTTTCTACATTAAATAAAGAAATTCAGTCAAATTATATTGTTGAAGGTGAACTAAGAAAAATCGTTCAGCTTAACATTAAAGAACTTATGGACCTTGGGTGCTACAGAGGTTTAAGACACAGAAGAGGACTTCCTGTTAGAGGTCAGAGAACTAAAACCAATGCACGTACTAGAAAAGGTAAAAAGAAAACTGTTGGCGCAAAAGCTAAATAAAGGGTGAGAGATGGCTAAAAGAAAAGTAACTAAAAAGAAAAAAATTAAAAAACAGGTTGGTCGCGGGGTTGTTTATATTTCAGCGACATTCAACAACACAATGATTACTGTAACTGATGAAATGGGTAACGCATTATGCTGGAGCAGTGCGGGTGCGCTTGGATTCAAAGGTAGTAAAAAATCTACACCTTTCGCAGCACAGCAGGCAGTAGAAGACGTAATGGCTAAAGCCAAAGAATACGGAATTAAAGAAGTAGGTATTAAAGTACAAGGACCTGGTGGAGGTAGAGAAACTGCAGTAAAAACTGTTGGTGCTATTGAAGGTATTAAAGTACTTTGGATGAAAGACGTAACTCCGTTACCTCACAACGGATGTAGACCAAGAAAAAGAAGAAGGGTGTAACGATGGCAAGATATACAGGACCAGTTGAAAAAATTGAAAGAAGATTAGGTGTTTCACTTGAACTTAAAGGTGAAAGAAGATTAGCTGGAAAATCAGCGCTTGACAAAAGACCTTATGCACCAGGACAGCATGGACAAAGAAGAACTAAAATTTCTGAATACGGCCTACAGCTTAGAGAAAAACAAAAAATTAAATTCTATTACGGTGTATTAGAAAAACAATTTAGAAAATTCTTTAAAGAAGCAAACAGACAAGAAGGTAACACAGGGGAAAACCTAATTAAGTTACTTGAAAGAAGACTTGACAACGTAGTTTACAGAATGGGATTTGCATCTACTAGAAGATTTGCAAGACAGCTTGTAACACACGGGCACGTTTTAGTAAACGGTAAAAAAGTAAACATTCCTTCTTATTTAGTAAAAGAAGGCGACAGAATCGAAATTAGAGAAAAATCAAAAAATAACGTACAAATTCAAAGAGCTCTTGAACTGTCACAGCAAACTGGTATAGCACCATGGGTTGACGTAGACAGAGAAAAACTAGTTGGTGTATTCCAAAGAGTTCCAGAAAGAGAAGAAGTAAATATTCCGGTAGAAGAAAGACTAGTAGTTGAGTTGTACTCTAAATAATAGGGGCTAAAAAATGAATAAAATAAAAACAGAAGTTTTAATTCCAAGCGATGTTTCTTTCAAAGAAGAAGGAAACAAAGCTACAATCGAAGTATATCCTTTCGAAGCCGGGTTCGGCGTTAGCGTTGCTCATCCGATCAGAAGAACGCTTATCGCATCAACTCCCGGTTTTGCACCTATCGCACTTAAAATAGAAGGTGTAAAACACGAGTTTGATTCACTGAAAGGTATGCTTGAAGATGTTGCAAGTTTTATTATTAACCTTAAAAACATCAGATTTAAAATAAAAGAGGGCGATGAAGCAGTAGTTGATTATGTATTTGTAGGTCCTAAAGAAATTAAAGGCAGCGATCTTGCTAATGATTTAGTAGACGTTGTTACACCTGATGAATATATTGCAACATTAAATGAAGAGGCAGAGCTTAAATTAACTTTAATTATCAGAAAAGGTATGGGATTTGTTGCCGTTGAAAACTTCAGAGATGAAATTCCTGAAGGATTTATAGGTCTTGACGCATATTTCAGCCCTGTAAAAAAAGTAGTTTATAATATTGAAAATATTCTTGTTGAAGATGATCCTAATTTTGAAAAGGTAATTTTTGAAGTAGTAACTGACGGACAGATAAGTCCGATTGAAGCATTCAAAAATGCCGTTAATAATTATTTAAATCAATTCAGCGTATTTTCTAAAGAGTTTAAATTAGAACAGAAAACATCACAAAGCGTAGAGCTTGACGAAGTTTACAATGTACTTTTTGAACCTATTGAAAATCTGAACTTAAGAAGCAGAAGCTTTAATGCTCTTGACAGAGCAGGTATCAGATTTGTAGGTGAGCTTGTACTTATGGGTAAAGAAAAAATTTCAAATATTAAAAATCTTGGAACTAAATCTTTAGAAGAGATTTTTGACAAACTTGAAGAAATCGGATTCCCGTTAAACAAAACATTGCCGCTTGATATTAAAAAAGCAATCGAAGATAAATTATCACAACTTAAGGAGAATTAATGAGACATAAACACGGATACAGAAAGCTTGGTCGTGTTAGTGAGCACAGACTTGCGCTTCTTAAAAACTTGGCATGCGATTTAATCGAAAATGAAAAAATTGAAACAACAGTTCCAAAAGCAAAAGAACTTAGAAAATATATCGAAAGAATTATCACAAGAGCTAAAAAAGCTGATTTTAATACACACAGACATGTATATTCAAAACTAGGATCAAACGAAAGAGCAAAAGCGGCTACTAGAAAAGTTATTGAAGAAATTGCTCCTAAGTTTGAAAACAGAAACGGTGGATATACTAGAATTATTAAAACAAGATTCAGAAGAGGTGACGCAGCTGAAATGTGTATAATCGAATTCGTTGGAGAATAATATGGCTGATATTCCTTTTTCTAACGAAGAACTGAAAGAAGCAGTGGCTGGCGTACTTGATGAAGTCAGACCTATGCTTCAGATGGACGGCGGCGATGTAACGCTTATTGATGTTAGAAAACCTGTAGTTTTTGTACAGCTTCAGGGTGGCTGTGTAGGATGTGCAAGTGCCGGTGCAACACTTAAATACGGTATCGAAAAAGCATTGAAAGAAAAAATACACCCTGAACTTGTAGTTATGAACGTACCTCATGGATATGAGGATAAATTGGATGAGCTTGTCAAATATTCATTTTGATTTAAAAGAACTCCTTAAATCTGCAATAGAAAAAAAGGAGTATGAAAAAGTTATGAAGCTTATGGAAAAGCTCGTAACTGATTCTTCTTCTCCTTTTAATTCTGAAGAAATTAACGGTATACTTTTTAGCGATGTCAAACAGATTGTCAAAACAAAAGAAGATTTGGAAAATATTTTATTATCTACAAAAGTTGTTTTTGAAACAAAAGAGGACTTATTGGAATTTTTTGAAATGCTTTTAAATTACGGCTACAAAGACAGCGCAATAAGCTATTTTGAAGATATGCTTTCAAAAATAAGCGATTATGAATTAATCGAAGGTTTCAATACACTGCTGCAGTAATGTGTGATATAATTTGGTATGGATTATAAAAAACTGTTATTAAACGGATTGATTACAGATAACACACAGGACCTTGATGATAGTAAAATATTTTTAAAAACCGCTCAAAACAGTAAATACGCTGTTAATATTCAAAATTTTCTAACACCTGCAGAATTTATAAAATCATTAAATCTTAAAACCAAATTTATCGGCATTACAGGAACAAATGGTAAAACAACTACCGCATTCGTTTTAGGGTATCTGTTACATCAGCTGGGTTACAGTGTAGGAATACAGGGAACCGAAGGATTTTATTTAAACGGTGAAAAAAAAGAAATCAAAACACTTACAACTCCTCCTATAATCACAACTCTCAAAAGAGCCGTACAATACGAACCGGACTTTTACATTATGGAAGTAAGCTCGCATGCAATAGTTCAGCAAAGGACTGAGGGCATTGAGTTTACGGCTAAAATACTGACTTCGTTTTCACAAGACCATCTTGATTTTCATAAAACAATGGAAGAATATAAAAAAGTTAAAGAGAGCTTTTTAAAAGATGATGCTCTGAAAGTGGTTAATGGAAAATTGAGAATGGAGAATGAAGAATTGAGAATTGAGAATTCAAATTTTTCATTAGTAGATGTAGGTGGTTATGAGTTTAAAGTTAATGCAAACAATTTATATGTTTTAGACAAACCTATAGTTGATGATATTCCAATGGCAGGAGAATTCAATAAAATGAATTTTTCTCTTGCTTTAAAAACAGCGGAAATTTTAACTAATTCTCAATTCTCAATTCTCAATTCTCAATTAAAAGATTTCAAGGGTGTCCCCGGCAGAATGGAAATAGTGTCGAAAAATCCTATGTCAATTGTTGACTTTGCACATACGCCGGACGGAATGGAAAAAGTGCTAAGCGCCGTAGAAGGCAAAAAAATAGTTGTTTTCGGAGCGGGAGGAGACAGGGATAAAGATAAACGGCCTTTAATGGGCGAGGTTGCCGATAAATATGCCGATTATATAATTATTACGGAAGATAATCCAAGATGTGAAAAAGCGGAAGATATATGTAAAGAAATCGCAAAGGGTATAAAAAGCAAACCGTTTGAGATTATTACCGATAGAAAAGAAGCTGTTAAGAGGGCTGTAGAGCTAGCTAAAGAAAAAGGGTATATTTTAATGGTTTTAGGCAAAGGCGATGAAAATTACATCCAGTATTGCAATAAAAAAGTAGATTACAGCGACAGGGAAGTTATAAAAAGTTTAATAAAAAATTTGTAAAATAAAGAAAAATATGATATAAGTCGCAAAAAATTTAAGGAGCGTAATATGCAAATGCCAAAACCAAAAAATATAATATATATGTGTCAGGTAAAAAGACCGCCTAGTTTTCCAAAACCTAGCTGTGTAAGAGAAGGGAAGGAAGATCTTTTTCCGTATACGCAACAAAAAATGATGGAACTAGGGATTGACCCTATGGTGAACTGGATTGTACCTACAGGATGTCTTAACAGATGTAATTTCGGACCTGTAATGCTGGTAGAGCCGGGTCAGTATATGTATGTTGATCTTGACAAAGAAAAAATAGACAGAATATTAAAAGAACATATAATTGAAGGTAATCCAGTAAAAGAATATTTAATTCCGGAGGAATTCTGGGCATAAGGAATAGCTATGACAATAGAAATGCTTTATTCTAAAATTCACAGAGCGACGGTAACCGATGCAAACCTTAATTATGTCGGTTCCATTACGATTGATGAAGAGCTTATGGAAGAAGCGAATCTTCTTGTTGGACAAAAAGTCGATATAGTGAATATCAATAACGGAGAAAGATTTTCAACGTATGTCATTAAAGGCGAAAGAGGCAAAAGAGATATATGTCTAAACGGCGCAGCTGCGAGAAAAGTGCATCCCGGAGATAAAATCATTATAATCGCTTACGCCTCAATGACGCCCGATGAAGCCAAAGAATTCAAGCCTTCTGTATTGATTGTAAATGATAATAATGATATAATCGAAAAAACCACATATTTGCAGGAGGGGTAATGCTTGGAAATTTAGATTTGAATGAAATGCTTCAAAAACTTCAGGAACAGATGCAAGAAGCCGATAATAAAACATATACCGCAACCAGCGGCGGCGGATTGGTCGAAGTTACTGTTAACGGCAAATTTGAAGTTATAGATATAAAAATCGACGATTCACTGCTTGAAGACAAAGAATCTCTTCAGATTTTATTAATGAGCGCCGTTAACGACGCGATAAAAATGGCCGTTGAAGATAAAAAATCTCAGGCTATGAATATGTTTGGAGGTTTGAATTTAGGGCAATGAAAAAACTGTTTTTTTTAATTATTCCTTTTTTTCTTTTTGCTTTTGCCTATCCTGACTTCAGACCGTGCTATAAAAAATATTCTTATATTAAAACCCTTATTCCTGTTGCCAAAGACAAAAGTGTAACTTTTAATAAAAAAGATTGCTTCCGGTACGATCCTTTTACCGGAATATGCGTTATAAAACATAAAAACAAAAGATATATAAGCTTTTTTACTTCTCCAAAACTGGGATGGTGGGCTGCCAGTATAAAACACAATGAAATTTACGTAGGTAATTTTGCAAAAGACGAAGTGTATTTTATTCCTGCCAAATTAAGCGTCGAATCGGAAAAAAACAGTGTAATAACCGATATGTTCTGCAGGGCTATAGGTGTCGGCACGGGCAACGGGTTTATAAAAGGCGATATGGTAAAACATTTTGTGAAATACGGTTACTGGGGAGATATCGGTATAGAAGTTGATGAAGATATGAATATCGTCAGTTTTGATCCTTTTTATATTAAAGGAATAAAACTGAATGAAAAAATTACATATATAAACGGTAAAAGAGCGACTCCCGCACTCTTTTCAAAATATATTCTGCAAAACACAATCGGAAAAACGGTTAAAATCGTAATAAATTCTAAAAAATACAGTTTAAAAATCAGAAAGAAAACATATGAATATACACCTTTGGAGCATTTTAGAATTAAAGTAAATAAAAACCTTGAAATAACGTCTCTTCCGAAAAAACTGCAGCAGATATACTTTATAAGACCCGGAGCTAAAATTATTAAAGTAAACGGCATGGAAATTAAAACTTTTGAAGAGCTTAAAAAAGCGCTTTCAACCTACAAAAATGTTACAATTTCATTATTACAGCAGGGTATAACAGCTACAATACCATTAAGGTAGGAAATGGAAGAATTTATAAAAAAAAATTTGATAAAAGCGGAGAGTTTTCACCCTTATTATGAAAAAGCTTTAAATGAGATGCTTTTAGCCGGAGGTAAAAGATTCAGGCCTAAACTTTTACTATCCGTAGTAAACGCATATGAGCCTTTACTTGTGGAAAACGCAAAATATGCGGCTTTTGCGCTGGAGCTTATACATACGTACTCTTTAATTCACGACGATCTTCCGAGTATGGATAATGCGGATTTGAGACGGGGACATCCTACGCTTCACGTAACTTATGACGAAGTGACTGCTCTTTTAGCGGGAGACGCACTGAACACTTACGCGTTTGAAGTGTTAAGCAAAGCGCCATTCAGTAGTGACGTTAAAGTCGAACTTATAAAAGTTCTGGCTCAAAATGCGGGTCCTGCCGGAATGGTGCTCGGTCAGGCAATAGACTGTTATTATGAAAATAAAAAATTAAATCTTGAAGAGCTTAAATTTTTGCATTTAAATAAAACCGGCAAACTTATCGCAGCTTCTCTTAAAATGGGAGCTTTAATCGTAAATAAAAACGATTTAGCCGACAGGCTTTACGATTTCGGTTTAAAGCTTGGGCTTCTTTTCCAGATTCAGGATGACCTTTTAGATCTTTTAGAGAGTGAAGAAACGGGTAAAACAACAGGAGTGGATGAAAACAAAAACACTTTTGTGACACTGCTTGGAGAAAAAGAAACGCATAAAGAAGCGGATGCATTGGCAGCAGAGCTGGAAAATGAGTTAAACGTATTTGACGAAGAGTTAAAAAACGAATTAAACAAAGTTTTAAGCAAATATTTATACCGACACAAAAAACAATAGAAAACAAGGAGCAGACATAATGGAACTTAGAAAAAAAATGGCGGATACGATAAGGTTTTTGGCAGCTGATATGGTGCAAAAGGCAAATTCAGGGCATCCGGGTGCAGCTTTGGGATTAGCTGACGTTATGACGGTTTTTAGCGAAATTGTTAACGTTACACCTCATAATCCGGATTTTGTAAACAGAGACAGGGTTGTGTTTTCGGGAGGACATGCTACACCTCTTATTTATTCTCTTTTACATCTTTGGGGATATGACTTGAGTCTTGAAGATCTTAAAAACTTCAGACAGCTAGGAAGCAAAACTCCGGGACATCCGGAATACGGACACACACCGGGTATTGAAGTAACAACCGGGCCTTTAGGGCAAGGTGTGGCAAATGCCGTAGGTTTTGCAATGGCTAAAAAATTTGTTTCTAAAAAATTTCCGGAAATAGATCATAAAGTATGGTGTTTCTGCGGTGACGGAGACCTGGAAGAGGGTATTTCATACGAAGCGTGTTCTTTGGCCGGAAAACATAAACTTGAAGATCTGATTATTATATACGACAGCAACAACATATCAATCGAAGGTGAAGTGACTATCGCTTTTGAAGAAGATGTAAGAGAAAGATTCGAATCCCAGGGATTCAGAGTTCTTGAAATGAACGGACACGATTATGAAGATATTGAAAATAAACTCAAAGAAGCAAAAAACAGTGACGGAAGGCCTACTTTAATTATCGCAAAAACCGTAATAGCAAGAGGAGCGGTAGGACTTGAAGGAAGTGAAAAAACTCATGGGGCGCCTTTAGGCGAGGATGTAATTAAAAAATCAAAAGAAGCGGCAGGCTTTGATCCTGAAAAAACTTTTGTAGTTCCTGATGATGTATTAGTCAGATTCAGATGTGTAAAAGAAAGAGGGGAGCTTTTAGAAGCAGAATTCAATAAACAAGCTAATTTAGGTGAAATTAAAGCGTTTTTTGAAAAAGACTTCAGCAAAATAGAGTGGCCTGAGTTCGAAGAAGGCGCAAGTATAGCCACCAGAAAAAGCAACGGAGAAATTTTAAACGCCATAGCAAAAGCAGTGCCTAGTTTCTTGGGTGGAAGTGCGGATCTGGCACCTTCAAACAACACAACCCTTAAAGGCGAAGACGATTTTCCTCACGGAAGAAATATTCATTTCGGAATCAGAGAGCATGCAATGGCGGCTATTACGAATGCGTTCAGCGCGTACGGCTTCCTGCCTTTTGCGGCTACGTTTTTGGTATTCAGCGATTATTTAAGAGGTGCTCTTAGAATTGCGGCTCTCAGCAGCCATAAAAACTACTGGATATTCACACATGACAGCATAGTTGTAGGCGAAGACGGGCCTACTCACGAACCGGTTGAACATATTACGTCTCTAAGAGCCGTTCCGAATCTGTATGTATTCAGACCGGCAGATGCGAATGAAAACGTAAATTCATGGAAAGCGGCTTTAAATATCGATGCTCCGGTAGTGTTTGCGCTAAGCAGACAGGGACTTAGAAATATTACTCCAAAAGATATAGATTTAAGCAAAGGCGCATATGTTTTAAGAGAAGGAAACGCCGATATTACGCTTGTTGCAAGCGGAAGTGAAGTAAATCTTGCCGTAGAAGTCGCTAAGAGGCTTGAAGCAAGAGTTGTAAGCGTTCCGTGTTTTGATTTGTTAGACGAGCAGTCAGATGAATTTAAAAAATCTCTTTTCAAAGGAAGAGTGATAGCAATAGAAGCAAACAGAGGGTTTGAATGGTATAAATATGCGGATGAAGTAATCGGAATGGATACATTCGGTGCAAGCGGAAAAGGAAGCGAAGTATATAAACATTTCGGATTTGACGCAGATGCAATTATAAAAAGGATTGAAAAATGATATTAGCGACTCCGGGACCAGTTGAAATTCCCTATTTTGTGAGGGAGACTTATTTAAAAGACACAATTCATCACAGAACGCCTGAATTTAAAGAAATACTGCTTGATACGCTGAGCAGATTTAAAAATATTACCAAACTGCCATACAATGTATTTTTAAGCTCTTCCGGAACTGGAGCCATGGAAGCTGCTCTAATCAATACGGTAAAAAGCAAAGCCCTTACGATAAACGCCGGCAAGTTTGGTGAAAGATGGGGTAAAATAGCTAAAGCCCACGGTATAGAGTTCAGCGAAATAAAATATGACTGGGATACACCGGCAGCCGTTGACGATGTAATTGCTGCAATAAAAGAAGACAGTTCTATTGATACGTTTTTTATTCAGATAAGCGAGAGCGCCGGTGGACTAAGACACCCTGTAGAAGAAATAGCGGCGGAAATCAAGCTTATAAATCCGGATATTATAGTGGTTGCCGACGGTATTACCGCTCTTGGAGTGGAAGATCTGGATACTAGCAATATAGATATCGTAGTCGGAGGAAGCCAAAAAGCGTTTATGCTGCCTCCGGGGCTCAGTATGCTTGGAATCAGCGAAGCGGCAATGAACAGAATCGGAAGCGGAAAAGGCTTTTATTTCAACCTTGCAAACGAAATAAAAAAACAAAGCGAGGGAACTACCGCGTTTACTCCGGCAACGGGGCTTATTATAGCGTTAAACGAAGTTCTTAAAAAATTAGAAGAGATAGGGCTTGAAAAACATTATGAAAATACCGCAAAAAGACATAATGCCCTAATTGCTTCAATAGAAGCATTAGGTTTAAGTATTTTTCCTCAAAATCCGGCAAGATCAATGGCTGCGGTTTACAGTGAAAAAGCTGAGGAAATCAGAAAGATTCTTAAAACGAAATATGAAATAAACGTAGCAGGCGGACAGGACCATATGAAAGGCAGACTGTTCAGAATAAACAACATGGGTATTATAGAAGATTACAAAATGGAATATATTCTAAATTCTTTAGAGCTTGCTCTGGATGAGCTCGGAATCAGAGAATATGACGCAACGGCTGTGAAAGTTTACACTAAAGAGAAACTATGATATTAAAACACGACATACCTCAGGGAGCCAAATTATATTTTGGCAAAGAAGCCAAAATAAAAAGGGAAATAGAAAATATAGCGGCGGAAGTTTTCGAAACGCTTGAATACGAAGAAATTATTACGCCGTTTTTTTCTTATCACCAGTTAGAAGCGCTTGATGAAAAAGAACTTATCAGATTTACCGATTCTAAAAACAGAAGTCTTGCTTTAAGGGGAGACAGTTCAATTGACGTTATCAGACTTGTAATTAAAAGATTAAAAAGCGAAGCAAAAAAGTGGTTTTATATACAGCCGGTATTCAGAGCTCCCAGCAGCGAAATGTATCAGATAGGCGCTGAAAGCCTTGGCGGAGATCTGGTTGATACGTTAAAAACAAACAATCTTATTTTCGAAAGACTGGGTAAAAACTACACGCTTCAGCTTTCACATATAAAAATACCTCAAATGGCGGCTGAGCTTACAGGGCTTGAACTTGAAGATATAAAAAAGATGAGACTTTATAAATTCGATGAAGAATGGCTGAAAAAACTGGCCTCTGTGCATACGATCAAGGATTTAAATGATCTTAGTGTGTTTCCTGAGGAAATAGCAGTGCATTTAAAAGAGCTAAAAAACATAGCCGTTAACTTTGAAAATGCTATAATTGCACCGTTATATGTAGCAAATCTCAGATATTATACAGGTGTGTTTTATAGATTTATTAAAAATAACACGGTTTACGCAAAAGGCGGAGAATATATAGTCGAAGGTGAAAAAAGCGTAGGTTTTTCAATATATACGGATAATTTATTAAAGGATATAAATGGTTGATTTGATTGTCGGACTTCAGTGGGGTGATGAAGGTAAGGGGAAAATAGTTGATCTGGTTGCAAAAAACTATGATATCGTAATACGAAGTCAGGGAGGACATAACGCGGGGCATACGGTTGTGGTTAACGGCAAAAAATACGCGCTTCACCTGCTTCCGAGCGGTGTATTAAATCCTAATGCCACAAATGTTATTGGAAACGGCGTAGTTGTTTATCCTAAACAGCTTATTAAAGAGATAAACAGTTTCGGACATGATATTAAAAAAAAGCTTTTGGTTTCAGATAAAGCCCATATGATCCTTGATCATCACATAGCCATAGACCAGGCAAGGGAAAAATTAAGAGGCAAAAACGCAATAGGCACTACCGGCAGAGGAATAGGACCTGCGTATGCGGATAAAATAGCAAGAGTCGGCGTAAGAATGGGCGAACTTAAAAATATAGACAAACTCATAGATAAACTTACTCATTATTATGAAATGAATAAAGGTTATTTCGATTATCTTGGTGTTAAAATCCCGAGCGCCGAGGATTTAAGGGCGGAACTTCAGGAATGGCAGGACGAGCTGGGAGAACTTATTGTAAACACTACAAATTATCTTTGGGACAATATGGATAAAAATATGCTCCTTGAAGGTGCGCAGGCTACGCTTTTGGATAT
This sequence comes from Nautilia sp. PV-1, assembly GCF_004006315.1. Lineage (NCBI taxonomy): Bacteria > Pseudomonadati > Campylobacterota > Epsilonproteobacteria > Nautiliales > Nautiliaceae > Nautilia > Nautilia sp. PV-1. The sequence goes on along the minus strand of NZ_CP026530.1, from coordinate 1,650,114 downwards.
AGACCACGGAACTTATCCGTATGTTACAAGCTCCAATACAATTGCAAGCGGTGCCCTTACAGGCAGCGGTATTGCTCCTAAAAATCTCAATAAAGTAATAGGAATAGCAAAAGCATATACTACGAGAGTCGGAAACGGACCTTTTCCTACTGAAGATTTCGGTGAAGCCGGAGACAAAATCAGAGAACAGGGCGGAGAATACGGAACAACTACAGGAAGACCCAGAAGATGCGGATGGTTTGACGTTGTGGCCGCAAGATACGCTGTTACATTAAACGGCTGTGACGAAGTGGCTATTATGAAACTTGACGTATTAGACGGTTTTGATAAAGTAAAAGTATGCGTAGGATATGAAATAGACGGCAAAAAAATAGACTATTTCCCAAGTGAACTTGATGAGGTAAAACCCGTTTATGTGGAGCTTGACGGATGGAACGGCAGTGCCCGAGTGACAAAATGGGAAGATTTACCTGAAAACGCTCAGAAATATATTGAATTTATTGAAGAAAATATCGACACAAAAATAAAATACGTTTCAACCGGCGCGGAAAGAAATGCAACGGTAATCAGATGAAAACCAGATTCGACAGTGTTGTTAAAGTAAAAAAACAGGCGGTCGATAAAATAGAAAGAAATCTTCAAAAACTAAACTCAACAATCCAAAAACTAAATTCAACAATAGAAGAGCACAACAAAACTCTTCTTTCTTTTACTTTTCCAAAAGAAGGAAATTTTGCACTTCTTAATCAAATAAAACATCAGCAACATATTTTAAGGGAGGAAATACAGAAACTCAAAAATCAGATAATGGTTTTGGAAAGCAGGAAAAAAGAGCTTTTGGAAGAGCTTAAAAAAGCAAATATAGAATATGAAAAAATGAAATATCTCAAGGCGGAGGAGATAAAAAAGCTGCTTAGGGAGCAAAAGCTCAAAGAATCAAGGGATTTGGACGAAATTGCTATTTTGCTAAGGAAAAATAATGAATCCGAATAAAGTCTATCTGACTCAGACGGATACTACGGTTGGTTTTTTATCGCAAAACAGGGCAGAACTTAACAAAATTAAAAACAGGCCTCTGCACCAGCCTGTATTAAGAGAAGTGGACAGTTTAAAGACTCTTAAAGAGTTTGCAAGAGTTCCGGATAAATATAAAAAAATGATAAGAAGAGCAAAAAAAACAACATTTATTTTTCCGAACGGCGAGAGTTACAGGGTGGTTAAGGATGAGAGACATCTGGAATTTTTAAGGAAATTCAAATGGATGTATTCGACTTCGGCGAATCAGCATGGAAAAAAGTTTGACTTAATTTGGGCAAGAGAACAGGTTGATATTATTGTGGAAGATTCAAGAGGACTGTTCGAGGGGAAAGCCTCATCTATTTTTAAGTTATCAAGAGATAGAATTAAGAGAATAAGGTAAAATTGAGAATGGAGAATTTAGAATTGAGAATTATAAAAAAAGTCATATTTTTTACTTTCTGTTTTTCACTTTTCACTGTGATGTCCGGTTGTGCGACTAAAACCACACCCATATACGCCGTAATAAAAACACCGAAATTTAAAGCTGCGGACGAAGGTTTTTTGGAAAAAGGATTCGGATATAAGAAACTGACAATTTACAAGGCCGGAAACGTGCCTGTGGTAATAACGCTGAAAAATTCGTTTGTATGTCTTAACGGCAGATGTATGGATAAAGAAAAATTTATTAAAGAATATCTGCCAAAAGGTTATCCGAGCGACTTTTTTGATAAAATTTTAGACTATAAATGTCCGAAAGGATTTTTCTGTAAAACGGACGGTCAAAAAATTTTGTTTAAAGATAAAAAAAACAATATACTGATTATGATTAAAAATATTGATAGATTAAATTAATTATTTTAATAAACGGCGTTTGATATAATTTTTTATTTAGGAAAAAGGATATTCATTGAAAATATTAATAACGGGCAATAATGAAAATTTTTTATTTAATAAATATAGCTAAACAAGCTGGAGAAGAAATATTAAATATTTATAAAAATGGTTTTGAAATAGAGTTTAAAGACGATAAATCTCCCCTTACACTTGCTGATAAAAAATCTCATGAGATAATAGTAGAAGGGTTAGAAAAAATCAGTAAATTCCCTATACTAAGTGAAGAAGGTAAAGAAATACCTTATGATATAAGAAAAAACTGGGAATATTACTGGTGTGTGGATCCTCTTGACGGGACAAAAGAATTTATTAAAAAAAACGGAGAGTTTACGGTAAATATTGCTCTTATCCATAATGGTGAGCCTGTTTTGGGTGTTGTTTATGCTCCGGTAACAGATATAATGTATTATGCCCAAAAAGGTAAGGGAGCTTATAAAAATGGAGAAAAAATAGAAATAAAAAAATCGCTAAAGTCATTAAAAGAGAGATTAAACATATTAAAAAATAAAGAAGAATTAAAAATTGTAGCAAGCAAGTCCCATATGAATGACGAAACTAAAAAATTCATTAATGAATTAAGCCAATACCTAACACCTGAAACCTTAAATCTTGTATCTAAAGGCAGTAGTCTAAAACTTTGTATGGTGGCAGACGGAAGCGCGGATATATATCCGAGGATTGCTCCTACCATGGAATGGGATACTGCGGCTGCAGACGCTATTGTAAGAGAGGCGGGTAAGATGACTTATATTTATGATGAAGGTATATGGTCAAAGGTCTTAGATAATAATACCCAATACCCAAAATCCAACACCCAAGACCAAACACCTAACACCAAGTACCCAACACCTCTCATATACAACAAAGAAAACCTTTTAAATCCATATTTTGTGGTGGTGTAAATGAAAAATATTGTCTGGCACGATACGAAAATAACAAAAGAAAAAAGAAGCAGGCTTACAAAACAAAAGCCTTGTATTTTATGGTTTACCGGACTGTCAGGCAGCGGTAAAAGCACTATTGCAAATGCCGTTGAAGAAAAACTTTATAATAATGGAAATTATACTTATTTGCTTGACGGAGACAATATTAGACACGGTCTGAATAAAGACTTAGGGTTTAGTGAAGAAGACAGAGTTGAAAACATTAGAAGAATAGGGGAAGTCGCCAAACTTTTCGTTGATGCCGGACTAATAGTATTAACGGCTTTTATTTCACCTTTTAGAAAAGATAGAGATTTTGTAGGAAATTTGGTAGAAGATGGAGAGTTTATAGAAATATTTGTTGATACTCCTATTGAAGAATGTGAAAGAAGAGACCCTAAAGGACTGTATAAAAAAGTAAGAAATGGAGAAATTAAAAATTTTACCGGTATAGATTCACCGTATGAGTCACCTATAAATCCTGAAATACATATAAAAAATGTAGATATTAGCGTAGATGAAGCAAGTGATATAGTGATTGAATATTTAATAAAAAACAAATATATAAGGAAAAAGGATGATAGATAAAAAGAGGCTAACGCATTTAAAACAGCTTGAGGCTGAAAGTATATATATTTTAAGAGAAGTGGCTGCTAATTTTAGTAATCCGGTTATGATGTACAGCATAGGAAAAGACAGCTCGGTTATGCTGCATTTGGCTATGAAAGCGTTTTATCCGGGAAAACCTCCTTTTAAATTTTTACATGTTGATACTCTTTGGAAATTCAAGGAAATGATTGAATTTAGAGATAAAAGAGCAAAAGAATTAGGACTTGATTTAGTGGTTCATACGAATCCCGAAGGAATTGAAATGAATATCAATCCTTTTATACACGGCAGTAAGGTTCATACAGATATTATGAAAACCCAGGCACTAAAACAGGCTCTTAATGCAGGAGGATATGATGCAGTAATAGGCGGAGCGAGAAGAGATGAGGAAAAGAGTAGGGCGAAAGAGAGAATATTCAGTTTCCGTGATAAAAACCACAGATGGGACCCTAAAAATCAAAGGCCGGAACTTTGGAATTTATATAATACTCATATCCATAAAGGCGAGAGTGTCAGGGTGTTTCCTATAAGCAACTGGACTGAACTTGATATTTGGCAATATATATATCTTGAAAATATTCCGATTGTGCCACTTTATTTTGCAAAAGAAAGACCGGTAGTTGAATATGAAGGTGCAAAAATTATGGTTGATGATGACAGAATGCCGGAAGAGCTTAGAAAAAAAGCCAAAATGGAAAAAGTTAGATTCAGAACACTTGGATGTTATCCTTTAACCGGGGCTATTAATTCAGACGCCGATACACTTCCAAAAATAATAGAAGAAATGCTTCTTAGCAAAACAAGTGAACGACAGGGAAGACTTATAGACAAAGACCAGGAAGGTAGTATGGAAAAAAAGAAAATAGAAGGGTATTTTTAGTCAATAGACAAATAGACAATAGACGATAGACAATAGAGAAAAGAAAAAAGAAAAATAGATTTTTAAAGGAATAAGAATGGAGGAGATTAAGAACAATATAGAAAATTACCTCAAAGAACATGAAAACAAAGAGATGCTGAGATTCATAACATGCGGAAGTGTGGATGACGGGAAATCGACACTAATCGGTAGACTTTTATACGACAGTAAAATGATTTTCGAAGACCAGCTTGCGGCTGTAAAAAACGAAACTAAAAAATACGGAACGGTTGAAAACGAAGAAATCGACTTTGCTCTTTTGATAGACGGACTTCAAAGTGAAAGGGAACAGGGTATTACTATAGACGTTGCATACAGATTCTTTGCAACAGATAAAAGAAAATTTATTATTGCCGACACTCCTGGACACGAACAGTATACAAGAAACATGGTTACAGGCGCATCAACGGCAGATCTTGCCGTAATATTAATAGATGCAAGAAAAGGTGTACTTACACAAACTAGAAGACACTCGTTTTTGGTAACCCTTCTTGGTATCAGAAATATAGTAGTGGCTATTAATAAAATGGATCTTGTTGATTATTCTAAAGAAGTTTATGACAAAATAGTTAACGACTACCTAAAAATGTTTGAAAAACTCAGAGAATCCCTTCCATATAAAAAATATCAGGCAAAAATAGATTTTATTCCGATAAGTGCGCTTAAAGGGGATAATGTAGTAGAAAACTCAAAAAACATGCCTTGGTATAAAGGACTTCCATTACTTCCATATTTAGATTCCGTTAATCTGACACCTAATACCAAAAACCTAAAACCTCCTTTCAGATTTCCAATCCAATATGTAAACAGACCGAATCTTGACTTCAGAGGCTTTTGCGGTACTATATCCAGTGGAGAAATAAATGTGGGGGATAAAATAAAAGTTTATCCTTCTCAAAAAACATCTACAATTAAAGAAATTATAGATAACGGTAAATGGAATGAAAAACTGCTGCCATCTAACGACTATAGTTTATCGACTGACTTCGCTTTTGCTCCTATGGCAGTCACATTAACACTTAATGACGAAATTGATATCAGTAGAGGAGACCTGATTGTAAAAGAAAATGAAATTGAATCGAGGTTTAACGATTCTTTTGAGGCTTTTATTGTATGGATGGATGAAGAACCGTATAAAAATAGGGAGTATTATATTAAACTTTATACCAAAGAAACTAATGCAACGATAAGTAAAATTTTATTTAAAAAAGATGTAAATACATGGGAGAAGCTTGAAGCTAAAACAATTGAACTTAATGATATAGCAAGAGTGCAGATAGATTTGAGCGAAAAAGTGGCGTTTGATTTTTATGAGGACAATAAAAACACAGGGGCATTTATTTTAATAGATAAAATTACAAACAATACAGTTGCAGCCGGAATGATTGTGGGTGAATCAATGAAAATAAACGCTGAAAGTTTTAAATATTATCAATGGTGTGAATTAAAACAAAAAATAAATAAGAAAATACTGTTAAAATTTAAAGAAAGAGAAATATTTTTTGTGCATATGGGTAAAAATGTTGGTTTTGAGCAAAACGGTAAAGGCAGTGAGTTTTTAAGGCCTGTTTTAGTATATAAAAAATTCGGAAATGAAACGTTTTTAGGCATTCCTCTGACTAATTCATTAAAAGAGGGAATGTTTTATACTCAAATTAAATTCAAAAACAAAATAAATACGGCACTGCTTTCTCAAATAAGACTGTTTGATGCAAAAAGGCTGAAATATTTCGTATGTAGGTTGTCACAAAAAGAATTTGATAAAATTAAGGAAGATTTAAATAAATTAATTAACCCTCAAAAGAGGGAGCGGACTTGATGTCAAGTTTTGTAATAATATTATAATATAATTTTAATACGCTAGCAATATGTAAGCAATATGTATAAAGGATATTCATTGAAAATATTAATAACGGGCGGGGCGGGTTATATAGGCAGTCATGTAGTAAAGATGCTTTTGGAAAACAGTGATTATGAAGTGAGTGTGTTAGACAGTCTGGTTACAGGGTTTGATTCCACTATTGAAGAGCTGGCAAAAATAAGGAAATTTCAATTTATAAAAGAAGATTTAAGCAACTGGAATAAAGTTGAAGAAATTTTTAAAAAAGAAAAGTTTGACGCTGTAATACATTTCGCGGCAAGTCTGATTGTGCCTGAAAGCGTTGAAAAACCTCTTAAATATTATCTGAACAATACCGCAAACACTGCTAATTTAGTCCGTATTGCAAACGAAAGCGGTGTTAAAAAATTTATATTTTCTTCTACAGCCGCTGTATACGGAGAGCCGAAATTTGATGAATTGAGAATTGATAATGGAGAATGTAAAATTAATGAAAAGTTTGAAACAAAACCTATAAATCCATACGGACAGAGCAAACTGTTCAGTGAGAAAATAATACAGGATGCGGCAAAGGCGAATTCTGAATTTAAATATGTGATTTTCAGATATTTTAACGTAGCGGGAGCTGCGCCGGACCTCAGTATAGGACAAAAAACGAAAAATGCAACGCATCTGATTAAAGTAGCAAGCGAATGTGCTGTAGGAAAAAGAGACGGAATGTATATATTCGGTACGGATTATCCTACGCCTGACGGGACATGTATCAGGGACTATATACATGTAATGGATCTGGCGGATGCACATATAAAAGCGGTTGATTATCTTGATGAAAACGAGAGTGATATTTTTAATATCGGATACGGCAGTGGAGCAAGCGTAAAAGAAGTGGTTGATACCGTTAAAAAAGTAAGCGGAGTTGATTTTAAGGTAGAAACAGCACCGAGAAGAGCAGGTGATCCGGCTATGCTTATAGCGGACAGTTCGAAAATAAAAGAAAAAATGAAATGGCAACCAAAATACGACGATTTGGAGACTATATGCAAAACGGCATATGAGTGGGAGAAGAAATTGTAATAGTTTGCATTATACTACAAACTTTTGTATAATTTCCTTGTATTATACTGCAAGGGATAACTATGTTTGACAGAATTAAATACTATTCATTGCTTTTTCTTTCTTCAAATACACCTGAATACAGAAGAAGTGTCTTTAATAAAATAAATTTTAATGAAAAAATGATTGGTCTAAAAGGTGCAAAGGGTGTGGGTAAAACTACTATTATTCATCAATATTTAAATTCTTTATCCATTCCTTTAAAGGAAAAATTATATATTTCTCTCGATAATCCAATTGCAGAAGAATATACTCTTCTTGATATAGCGGAAGAAGCACATAAAAGAGATATTAAAATCATTGCGTTTGATGAAATACATTATAAAAATAATTTTGAAAAAGAATTAAAAACAATATATGATTTTTTTGATATAAAGGTTATATTTTCAGGTTCATCAGCAATTGCCATGAGCAATACAGATTTAAGCAGACGGGCTGTTATTTATGATGTTCCAGTATTGTCTTTCAGGGAGTTTTTGGAACTTAAAACAAATGAAAAGTTTGAAAGTTTCTCACTTAAAGAGCTGCTTGAAAATCATGAAGAAATAGCGTTTAACATAATTTCTAAAATAAAACCTCTTAAATATTTTGAAGAATATCTGACTTACGGTGCTTATCCGTTTTTTTTACAGAGTAGTGAAGAGAGTTTTGTATTAAAGCTGATAGAAGTAATTAATAAAACGATTGAGAGTGATTTATTATATTTATTCAATATTGATATCAAAAACATTCATATTTTAAAAAAACTTCTTGTAACCCTTTGCGAAAACCCTCCGGGAAGTTTTAACGTTACGGCTTTATCAAAAGAGATAGGAATAAACGTAAGGACACTTTATAACTACATTGAAGCACTGCATAAAGGTAAACTTATTCATCTTCTTTATTACAATAAAAAAGGAAATGCAATATTTCAAAAGCCGGATAAAATACTTCTTGATAATCCAAATCTTTTTAATGCATTGTGTTCTAAGCAAAACAAAGGTTCAATTAGAGAGAGTTTTTTTATTTCTCAATTAAATTCTTATAAAATCAGATATTCAAAACAGGGTGACTATATTATTGATGATAAATTCATATTTGAAATAGGCGGAAAAAATAAAACTCAAAAGCAGATTAAAGATATTGAAAATGCTTATTTAGCTGTAGATGATATAGAAACAGGTAATGAGAATAAAATTCCTCTTTATCTTTTTGGGTTTTTGTATTAAATTTTAATAATTTTATGTTTGGTATAATTATAAAAATTAAAAGGGGCGGGGATGAGAAAGTTTTTAATTTTGTTTTTATTTGTAATAAGTTTGTTTGCAAAAGTCAATATTAATACGGCAACAATGCAAGAATTACACTCTTTAAAAGGTATAGGTCATACAAAAGCCTTAGCTATTATGGAATACCGTAAAAAACATCCGTTTCAAAAAATAGAAGACATTATGAAAGTAAAAGGAATAGGCAAAAAAACGTTTGATAAAATCAAAGATGAAATAGAGGTTAAATAGCAGACTGGTATATTGGTTATTTGTATATTAGGAGAAAATATTGGAATTAGGAAAACTGGAAGTATATAAATTATCTCTGAAATTAAGTGATAAAATTTGGCAAATTTACATGGATTTAAGTAATGATTTAAAATATAATATCGGATCTCAGGTAATTCGTTCCATTGATTCAATCGGTGCAAATATTGCAGAGGGTTATGGAAGGTTTCATTATAAAGATAGTGTAAAATTTTATTATAATGCAAGAGGGTCGTTGTGGGAATCAAAACATTGGATTCATTTACTGTATAAGAGAAGTTTAATTGAAAAAAATGAATATGACCATATTATAAAAAGTTTGGAAATTTTAGGAAAAAGACTAAACGGTTTTATAAAAAGCATAAAAAATAAAAATGATACCAATAACAAATAACTAATAAACTAAATTCAAAGGAATTTTTATGAAAATAGCGATAGGAGGAACAGGATACGTAGGGCTTAGTAATGCGGTTTTATTAGCTCAGAATAATGAAGTTGTGGCACTTGATATCATTCCTGAAAAAGTGGAACTTATAAATAAAAGAATCAGTCCTATTGAAGATAAGGAAATTACGGAATTTTTCCAGACAAAAAATTTGAATCTTAAAGCTACGACTGATAAAAAAGAAGCATATGAAGGTGCTGAATATGTGGTGGTTGCAACTCCTACGGATTATGACCCGGTAACCAATTATTTCAATACCAAATCAATAGAAAGCGTAATAAAAGACGTGATTGAAATAAATCCGAAAGCCACAATTGTTATAAGGTCTACTATTCCAATCGGATATACTGAGAGAATTAAAAAAGAGTTTAATTATCCAAATATTTTCTTCGTACCAGAATTTTTAAGAGAAGGAAAAGCCCTTTTTGACAGCCTTTATCCAAGCAGAATTATTGTAGGAGAAAAATCAACGAAAGCCGAAATATTTGCAAATTTACTCAGAGACGGAGCTTTTAAAGAAACAATTCCACTGTTGTTTACTAACAATACTGAAGCGGAAGCAGTTAAATTGTTTGCCAATACATATCTGGCTATGAGGGTTTCATTTTTTAACGAGTTAGATACTTTTGCGGAAATGAAAAATCTTAATACCAAAGATATAATCGAAGGCGTATGTCTTGACCCTAGAATTGGTAACCATTACAATAATCCAAGCTTCGGATACGGAGGATATTGCCTGCCAAAAGATACTAAACAGCTTGTAGCAAATTATACAATAGAAAACATTCCTCAAAAATTAATGGAAGCAATTGTGGATAGCAATACAACAAGAAAAGAGTTTATCGCCAAAAGGGTGCTTGATAAACTATCAACCATCAACAATCAGCCATCAACCGGTACTGTAGGAGTATACAGACTTATAATGAAAGCCGGAAGTGATAATTTCAGAAGCTCTGCCATATTTGACGTAATGGAAATGCTAAAACCGTTCGTAAAACTTGTAATATATGAGCCGATGGCAAAAGGTGATGAAATTGAAGGGGTTGAATTTGTGAGTGATTTTGAAGAATTTACCAAAAAATCAGATGTGATACTTGCAAACAGAATTGATGAAAACCTTCAAAAAGTAAAAGATAAAGTTTATACGAGAGATATTTATTCAAGAGACTGATAAAGAAAAAGGATAATTAGTGATAGAATTTCATATAAAAGTATTAAATGAAAGTCTTGAAATTTTGAAAAATATCAGAGATGAATTTAATGAAAAATATGGAAACATTGATATCTCAAAATATGAGGACATTAAGTCGTACGATGTAAAATCTTTAGATGCATTGGCATATAGGTTTAGTAAAATTCAATCTTTATTAGGTGAAAAAGTATTTAAAGAAATATTGGAAAAACTGGAATATGATTTAACTGATAAAAGTTATATAGATATTTTGCAATATATAGAAAAAGAGGGAATAATCAACAGCATTTATGAATGGAAAAAATTGAGAGAAATCAGAAATTCCCTTTCTCACGATTATCCTGAAGAAATTGAGTCTGTAGTTAATGCAATAAATCAAATGTTAGACAGTATAGAAATATTTGAGAAAATAGTTAAAAAAGTTGAGGAAAAATATGAATACGCAAATCAGGTTAAATTCGGAAGAAATTAAAATTATCAAAAATACGATTAATAAAATTTTTGGTAAAAGTGATATTTATATATTCGGAAGCAGAACTGATTTGAGTAAAAAAGGCGGAGATGTTGATATATTTGTAATTCCTCAAAATTATGAAAACATTTATGAAAAACGAATAAAAGCGAAAATCAATTTAAAAGATGCTCTTTTTAGAAATGTAGATATTGTCATACATAAAGATTTTAATAATTTAATAGAAAAAGAAGCGTTAAAAGGTATTAAAATATGAAAATTCTCATCACAGGAACAGCAGGATTTATAGGCTTTCATTTGGCAAAAAGACTAATTGAAAGAGGTGATGAAGTAATCGGACTTGATAATATCAACGACTATTACGACGTAAACCTCAAATACGGCAGACTGGAAGAGACAGGAATAAAAAGAGAAGAAATAGAATACAATAAACTAATAACCAGTAACAAATACACCAATTACAGGTTTATAAAACTAAATCTTGAAGATAAGGCCGGTGTAGATAAACTTTTTAAAGAAGAAAAATTTAATAAAGTTTGTCACCTTGCTGCACAGGCTGGAGTAAGATATTCTATTGAAAATCCGTATTCTTATATTAACAGTAATATTGTGGGATTTATGAATTTATTGGAAGCATCACGATTTAATGATATAAATCACTTGTGTTATGCAAGCAGTTCCAGTGTATACGGACTTAATAAAAAACAGCCCTTTTCAACAGATGACAATGTAGATCATCCGATAAGCCTTTATGCGGCTACAAAAAAATCAAATGAATTAATGGCTCACACTTATTCGTATCTTTATAATATTCCTACTACAGGACTTAGATTTTTTACCGTTTACGGGCCGTGGGGAAGACCGGATATGGCGCTTTTTAAATTTGTAAAAAACATACTTGAAAATAAGCCGATTGATGTGTATAACTATGGAGAAATGCAAAGAGATTTTACTTATATTGACGATATAGTAGAAGGTGTGGTAAGAGTGATTGATAATCCTCCGAAATCAAATCCTGAGTGGAACGGAAGAGCCAGTGAAAGTATTGCTCCTTATAAGGTTTACAATATCGGAAACGGAAGCCCAGTTAAACTTATGGATTTTATAGAAGCGATAGAAGAATCTCTTGGTAAAAAAGCTAAAAAGAACCTTCTTCCGATGCAACCCGGTGACGTACCGAGTACATGGGCGGATACTACTGATCTTGAAAAAGATTTTGGATATAAGCCGTATACTGACGTAAAAGATGGGATTAGAAAGTTTGTTGAGTGGTATAAAGAATTTTATTGTAAAGGAAAATGAATGAAAGGTATAATATTAGCAGGGGGGAGCGGTACCAGGCTGTATCCGATAACAAAAGCTCTTTCTAAACAACTGTTACCTATTTATAATAAGCCGATGATATATTATCCGTTAAGTGTATTAATGCTTGCCGGTATTAAAGATATCTTAATTATAACAACAGAAGAAGATATGGATAATTTTCAAAGATTGTTAAAAAGAGGGCATCAATGGGGTATTAATATTTCTTATTCTATTCAAAAGAAACCAAATGGTTTGGCTGAAGCATTTATAATCGGAGAAGATTTTATAGGTAAAGATAATGTATGTTTGATTTTAGGAGACAATATTTTTTATGGGCAAGGATTTACGCCTCTTCTTAAAGAAGCAGCAAGTTTAAAAAAAGGTGCGTTTGTATTTGGATATCAGGTACAAGACCCAGAAAGATTTGGTGTAGTAGAATTTGATGAAAAAGGAAATGTGTTAAGTATAGAAGAAAAACCAACAAAACCAAAATCCAATTTCGCAGTAACAGGGCTATATTTTTATGATAATAAAGTAATAGAAATAGCAAAAAAAGTAAAACCGTCTAAAAGAGGAGAACTTGAAATTACTTCAGTTAATCAAGAATATTTAAAAAAAGGTGAATTAAAAGTAAAACTTTTGGGAAGAGGGTTTACTTGGCTTGATACTGGAACACATGAAAGTTTGCTTGAAGCAAGTGAATTTGTAAGAACGATTGAACATAGGCAAGGATATATGATAGCATGTATTGAGGAAATAGCATATAAAAACGGATGGATAAGTAAAGAAGATGTAATAAATTTAGCCAAACCTTTAATAAAAACTACATATGGAAAATATTTGATAAATTTAGTAGAGGAGAAAAATTGAAAAATATTTTAATTACAGGTGGTGCCGGTTTTATAGGAAGTAATTTTATTCCATATTTTTTAGAAAAGTATCTCGAATACAATATAATTAATTTAGACTTATTAACATATGCCGGTAATCTTGAAAACTTAAAAGAAGTGGAAAACAATCCGAGATATAAATTCATTAAAGGTGATATTTGCAATAGAGAGCTTGTGGAATATATCTTTAAAGAATACGATATAAGAGGAGTTATTCACTTTGCCGCTGAATCACATGTGGATAATTCTATTAAAAATCCGGGAGTGTTTGTCAGAACAAACGTTGACGGAACGTATACATTGCTTGACGTTGCGAAAAACTACTGGATGGAAAAGCCTTTTAAATACAAAGATGAATATAAAGGTTGCAGATTTCATCATATTTCAACTGATGAAGTATACGGGACATTGCCGGATGATCCTAATGTATTATTCACGGAAGAAACTCCTTATGCTCCTAATTCACCATACAGTGCAAGTAAAGCAAGCAGTGATATGATAGTAAGAAGTTATTACCACACATTCGGAATGGATACGGTTATTACAAACTGCTCTAACAACTACGGACCAAAACAGCATGATGAAAAACTGATTCCTACAATAATAAGAAATGCACTTGCTGGAAATCCTATTCCAATCTATGGAGACGGTAAAAACATAAGAGACTGGCTTTATGTTCTTGACCACTGTAAAGGAATTGATTTGGCATATCACAAAGGTGGAGCAGGGGAGACATATAATATCGGCGGAAGAAACGAAAGAACAAATATTTATATAGCTACTAAAATTTGTGAGATATTAGATGAACTTCGTCCCAGAAAAAGCAGAAGTTATAAAGAGTTAATAACTTTCGTAGAAGACAGACCGGGTCATGATAGAAGATACGCAATAGACGCCACAAAGATAGAAAACGAGCTCGGATGGAAAGCGGATGAGAATTTTGAAAGCGGTATAGTGAAAACTATTAAGTGGTATTTGGAGAAATATAAATGATCGTTCATATAATGGTATTAGATAAATTTATACCACCTTTTATTGAATTTGTTAATAAACATTTTGATTCTAAAGAACATTTATTTATTTTCATAGGAAGAAAAAATACTCAATATGAAATACAAGAATATCAAAATATCATATGGATAGATAAAAAAACTAAAGTATTTAGTTTATTAAGATATCTTTATAAAGCCGATAAAATAATAATTCATGGATTATGGAATCGACATTTTTTAAAAATACTTTATTTAAATCCTTGGTTATTAAAAAAAAGTTATTGGATAATGTGGGGTGGAGATTTTTATTTTCCAGAAAAACAATCTTGGGTAAAGAAGCAAGTAATTAAAAAAATGGGAAATTTTATTACTTATATTGAAGGTGATTATGAATTAGTTAAAAAATGGTATAAAGCAGAAGGTAATTATTATAAATGTTTTATGTATCCGAGCAATCTTTATAAAGATGTTTCTTTTGATGTTGAAAAAAAATTAAATAGAAATATCATTATTCAAATAGGAAATTCTGCAGATCCTACAAATAATCATTTTGAAATATTAGAAAAACTTTCAAAATATAGAGATGAAAACATAAAAATATATGCTCCTTTATCTTATGGAGATATAGTTTATGCAGAAAAAGTAATAAAAGAAGGTAAAAAAATTTTTAAAGATAAATTTATACCTCTTACTGATTTTATGCAATTTGATAAATATTTGGAATTTTTAAACAATATTGATATTGCAATATTTGCTCATAATAGACAGCAGGCAATGGGAAATATAATAACTCTTTTAGGTTTAGGAAAAAAAGTTTATATGAAGAGTGATATTACTCCTTGGCAGATGTTTAATGAATTAGGGATAAAAGTATTTGACGTTGAAAATATTAAATTATCTTTATTAGATGAAAAAACAAAAAAGGAAAATATTGAAAAAATAAAAATACATTTTTCTGAAGAAAATCTTAAAAAACAATTAGAAGAAATATTTAGGTCGTGATATGAAAATATCTCAATTAGAAGAAAAATTATACGAAATTTTTATAAAAGACAATTTCCCTGTAGTTATTGCTATAAATGGAGAATGGGGAAGTGGTAAAACTTATTTTTGGCAAAATATATTTTTAGAAAGATATAAAAATAAATTAAAAGATAAAAAAATTGCTTATGTTTCTTTATTTGGTCATAATTCTTTAAACGATATCAAAACAGACATAATTTTACAAATATCAAAAACGACAAAAATTATTTCGAAAATCCAAGATAAAGTAAAGAATATAAAAGGTATGGTTTTTAAAGAACAAGATATAAATATCTCATTAGGCGGTGGAATATTAAGTGCCGGATTATCATTATTAACTGTAAATGATTTTAAGAATGTAATTATATGCTTTGATGATTTTGAAAGACTTTCTTCAAACATTAAAATAAAAGATTTAATGGGGTTTATTTCGAATTTAAAAGAACAAAAAAATTGCAAAATATTAATGATATTAAATGAAGAAGAGTTGAAAAAAATTCATAAAATTCAAAATACTGAAAAAGAATTAGATACTTTTTCTTTGTATAAAGAAAAAATAGTAGATTATGAATTTTTATTTAAAAATGATATAAAGGATTTTATAGAAAATCATATTGATACGAAATTTAATAAAAATATTATTTTAGATTATTTTTATGATTATCAAATTAATAATTTAAGACTTATAAAACAATTAATTGAAAAAGCTAATTTTTATAAAGATATAATAAGTAATATAACAGAGAAAATTCAAAAAGACTTCATTTATCTCTTATTTAGTATTTTATATCTAAAGAAAAAATATAATCTAACATCACAAGAATATTATGAATTAAAAAAAATACAAGATAATATTCGAATTAAAAATTTTATGAATTCAGCCGGTAATGATAGTAATGAAGAAGATACAATATTGACAGACATTCAAAAAGAACAAATAGAATATTTAGTTGATTTTGCTAATGAAGATATAGAAAATTTAATCTGGCAACAATTAGAAAATGAAAGAGATATAAGAAATGAATTAAAAGAAGATTTGGAAAAATTATCTTTAGAAAATCAAATTAATCAGGATAAAGATAAAATAATGAATAATTGGAATAGATTACATTTAGATTTTTCATATACTATTGAGGATTTTATTAAAGACATTAAGCCTATTTTAGAAAAAGAAAATGTTAGTGAAATTTTAAGTTTAAGTGAGTATCATTTTTTTGTAAATTTTGTAGAAAAATATGATAAATTTGATAGTGAAAAAATAGAAAAAACCATCAAAAAATATATCGATAAGATAGTAAATCAAGAAAAATCTATTTCAATTCATGAAGAATCTAATATAGATTTGATAAGAAAACATTATCCAGATTTATTAAATTATGTTTATGACAAAAAACTAGAAACTTTAATTCAAAATACTACTTGCAAAGGATTAAAAGAACTATTAGAAAAAGTTATAAACGGTTGGGGCGAAAAAGATCAATATATTTTAAATAATATATCAAAAAGTAAATATAAAGAATGTATAATATCTAATCCAGCTTTTGTAGAAGTAATTATTCGATTTTTAAAAGCAAAAAAAAGAGATGATATTTATTTTAGAAGTGCTATAAAAAATATTTTAAAAGTGTTAGAAGAATTAGAAGAGGAAAATGAAAGTTATAAATTTAAAGTTGAAAAAATATTTAATGTTATAGGAATTCAAGAAAGAATTAAAAAGGATTAATGTGAAAAAATTTTAGTAATCGGTGGAGGAAAATGGCAAGTCCCTTTAATAAAAAAAATAAAAGAAATGGGATTTTTTGTTGTAAATACTAATTTATATAAAAATTCACCAGGATTTAGTTATGCAGATATTGGGATTGTTGCTGATATTTTAGATAAAGAAAAGAATTTAGAAATTGCAAAAAAATATAATATAGATGCGGTCATAAGTGATCAAACAGATATTGCTGTAAATACAGTTGCTTATATTACAGAAAAATTAAACTTAATGGGAGTTGGAACTGATATTGCAGAATTATTTACTAATAAATATTTAATGAGAAAACATATTAATATTAATGAATTATATCATCCAAAATATAAAATATGTAATTCTATAAAAGAGATAAAAGATTTTTTTTTAAAATTAAATGAATCTATTATAATTAAGCCATTAAATAGCCAATCCAGTAGAGGCATTAGTATTGTTAATGAAATTTTTTCAGTAGAATCGGCTTATATTAAGGCATTAGAATTTTCGAGTGACGATAGAGTGTTGGTTGAAGAATATATTGATGGAATTGAATTAACAGTTGAAGGATTTAAAAAATATAAGGGAGATCATATTACCTTAGCAATTTCTAAAAAGCAACATTATAATAATAAACCTTTTATAGCTAAAGAATTAATATATTCTAATGAAGTTTTAGATTTCGATATACAAAAATTAATTGAAATTAATAATGAAATTTTTAAAAATGTTCCTTTTGGTATTACACATGTTGAATATAAATATAAAGATGGAAATTTTTATTTGATTGAAGCCGCAATTAGAGGGGGAGGAACTAAAATATCATCCCACATTGTTCCTTTATTAACAGGTATAGATATTTATAAAATATTAATAGAAACTGTATTGTTTTCTAAAACTGAAAATTTTAATTTTGATATAAAAAATACAAATAAAGTTGCTATGCTTGGTTTTTTTGATTTTTCAAGCGGTAAGGTTAAAAGAATTAATGGTATTGATTTTTTAAAAAATAATAGAAATATATTAGATTTTGAAATTGAATTAAATGAAGGAGAAATAATTAAAATTCCCGAAGATGATAGAAGTCGGGTTGGTTATTTTATTGTTTATGAAGAAAAATTAAATAAATTAAGAAATATAGTGGATCAAATAAGGAAAGAAGTTTATGTTGAATATATATGATTCTCATTTGCATTTAAAATTAGATGATATGCATTTATTTTTTGAACAAATTAAACTATTGAAAGGTTTTATTTTAATATTAAATACAAATGATGAATTAGAATTTTTTAGAAGAAATATGATAACAAATTTTAATGAAAATTTTAACAATAGTGTCATAGCAATAAATTTTGAGTTTATTGATGAATCTTTAATTAATGATTTAAAAAACTGTGATATCAAATTTGGAGTAAAAATACATCCACGGTTATCAAAATTAACTTATGATTCAATAAATAAATTAAAATTATTTTTACAAAATTTAAAAAATAAAAATTTATTAAATTTTATAATTATCGACAATTTTTATTATGGTTCAGATTTGAAATATCATATTAATTTAGAACTTTCTATAGAGATTGCAAAGAAATTTTTTGATATTAATATTTTATTAGCTCATAGCGGAGGACATAGAATATTAGAATATATGTTGTTTACAAGGGATTTAAAAAATATTTATTATGATTTATCATTAACAATAAATTATTTAAATAATACTTCAGTAGCATTAAATTTTTACAATTTTATAAAATTTAATAAAGAAAAATTATTATTTGGTTCCGATTCCCCTGATTTTAGTGTAAAAAGTGCTTTAACAAATTATAATGAATTTTTAAAAAATTTTGATGAAAGTTATAAGAAAAATATATTAGAAAATAATTTTAAAAAATTCTTAAAGGAACTAAAATGAAAGAAAAAATTATTGATTTTATAAAAAGAAATAGAGTTTCTTCTACGGAAGTTGCTGATTGTTTAGGTAAATCAGGAGCTATAAAAAATGTAAAAGCTGTTAACAGAGGTCATTTTGCAGTTGGAAATGTATTTTGGGTATATGCTTTTAATGGAACTAATTGGGATGTGCATGAACAAATACAAAATGTAAAAGAAGGAGATATAGTATTTATTCAAGTTTTTGATAATTTTGGCAAAGCTGTTTTCGGAGATTTAGTTTCAAAATATTTATTGTTATACAAACAAGCGGAAGCAATTGTAACAAACGGATTATTAAGGGATGCTCCGAGATTAATAAAAGAAAATTGGAAAATATGGTGTAACGGTTTTTCTCCTGAAGGGTATATTAACAAAAAAGTAGAATTAACTAATGAACAAAAAGAAAGAATTTTTAAAGAAAAAAATAAATTTGATGGTGGAATAGCCGTATGTGATGATACCGGTGTTGTAATTATTCCTAAAGAATATCACAATAATGAATTTTTAAAAAAATTAGAATTTATAGAGGAACAAGAAGATATTTGGTTTGATTGTATAGATAGGAAAAAATGTAGTACTTTTGAAACAGTTTGTTTAAAAAAATATTTATATGAAAGAGACAGTAAATGATTCCATTCAACAAACCACCGTATACAGGCAATGAAGATAAATATGTTTTAGAAGCTATGAAAAGCGATAAAATAAGCGGTGACGGATATTTTGGTAAAAAATGTCAAAGTTGGTTTGAAGAAAAATTAAATTGTAAAAAAGCCCTGCTAACTCCATCTTGCACAGCGGCACTTGAAATGGCGGCAATATTGATAGATATAAGACCAGGAGATGAAATAATAATGCCATCATACACTTTCGTCTCAACCGCTAATGCTTTTGTATTAAGAGGTGCAAAAATTGTGTTTGTAGATATTCGTCCAGATACTATGAATATAGATGAAGAAAAAATTGAAGCTGCTATAACTGAAAAAACAAAGGCTATTATTCCAGTGCATTATGCAGGTGTTGGATGTGAGATGGATAAAATAATGGAAATAGCAGATAAGTATAATTTGTTTGTAATAGAAGATGCCGCACAAGGGATGATGAGCAGTTATAAAGGTAAACCTCTTGGAACAATAGGACATATAGGATGTTATAGTTTTCATGAAACAAAAAATTATACAAGCGGTGGAGAAGGCGGACTTTTGATTATTAATGATGAAAGATTTAGCGAAAGAGCTGAAATAATAAGAGAAAAAGGCACAAATAGAAGTCAGTTTTTTAGAGGAATGGTTGATAAATATACTTGGGTAGATATTGGCAGCAGTTATTTGTTGAATGATTTAAGTGCCGCATATCTTTGGGGACAACTTGAAAAAGCTGATGAAATAAATAAAAATAGACTTAAAAGTTGGCAAATTTATTATAACGGATTAAAAGAGTTAGAAGAAAAAGGATATATAGAATTACCTACTATTCCAAAAGAATGTATTCACAACGCTCATATGTTTTATATTAAGGTGGAAAATTTAGAAGTAAGAACAAAACTTATAGAGTATTTAAAGAAAAATAATATAATGACTGTTTTTCATTATATACCTTTACATTCAGCCCCAGCAGGTAAAAAATTCGGTCGATTTAACGGAATTGATAAATGGACTACAAAAGAAAGCGAAAGATTACTTAGGCTTCCTATGTATTATGGTTTAAAAACTAATGAGTTAAATAAAATAATTGATAAAATAAAAAAATTTTTTAAATAATTAAATTATGAACTTAAGAGAAAAAGCAATAAGAGGAATAAAATGGACAACATTGTCTACTGTAATCAGTGCTGGTGTTCAATTGTTACAAATATCTATTTTAGCAAGATATTTAGAAAAATCTGATTTTGGAATTATGGCTATTATTATGGTTGTTATAGGATTTAGTCGGATGTTGTCTGATTTGGGTGTAAGCAGTGCTATTATTCATAAACAAAAAGTTACTCAAAATCAATTATCTACTTTATATTGGTTAAATATTATTATTGCATGTTTAATTTTTATAATAATTGTTTTGTTGTCACCAATGATAGCTAAATTTTACAATCAGAAATTATTATCTACCTTAATACCTTTGGTTAGTATAGTGATAATTATTCAAGCTTTTGGAAAACAGTTTTTAGTTCTTTTTGAAAAAGAATTAAAGTTTAATATTGTTGCAAAAATAGATATTTTTGCAGTTTTTTCTGGTTTTATTTTGGCAATAATTTTAGCTATAAATGGATTTAGAATATATGCTTTAATTTATCCTACTATTTTAGTGATTAGTCTTAAATCATTAGGATATGTTTTTTTTGGATTAAAATATCATAAACCAAAAATTTATTTTAATTTAAAAGAAGTTAAAGAATTTATAATTTTTGGTATTTATCAGATTGGAAATGGAATAATTAATTATTTTAATTCTCAGTTTGATATTATAATTATAGGGAAATTATTAGGGAGTGAAACATTGGGTTTATATACCATCGTTAAACAGTTGATTATGAGACCGGCACAGATTATAAATCCGATTGTAACAAGAGTAACTTTTCCTACTATGGCTAAAATACAAAATAATACTGAAAAATTAAAAGAAATATACTTAAAAACAGTTTATTATTTGTCAATAATTAATTTTCCCATTTATATATTAATGATAATTTTTTCTAAAGAAATTATTTTGCTTTTTTTAGGTAAAGAGTGGCTAAAAGGCGATATTTTATTTCAATTACTTAGTATATATGCTTTAATACGTTCTATAGGTAATCCTATAGGGTCTTTAGTTTTGGCAAAAGGAAAACCACAATATGAGATGTATTGGAATATAGGATTGTTTTTATTAATACCGATTACTATTTATATAGGAACATCAAGGGGAATTATGGGAGTTGCATTTGCTTGGATTGTTTTACAGATAGTTCTTATAATGCCTGCTTGGTATTTTTTAATTAAAAAATTATGCGGAGCAAAGTTAATAGAATATTTGATTTGTATAATTAAACCTTTAATAATCAGTTTTATTATAGGAGTTATTATTTTTAAAATTAAAGGATTGTTAATTGGATGATAAGTTAGTTTCAGTAATTATAGTTACTCATAACAGAAGTCAATTATTAAAAAAAGCGATAAATAGCGTTATTAAACAAACATATAAAAATATAGAGCTTATTGTTGTAGATGATTGTTCAGATGATAATACTTATGAGGTAGTTAAAAGTTTTGATTATCCGATTATTTATTATAGATTATCTGTTCAATCCGGAGCAAATGTGGCAAGGAATAAAGGAATAGATTTAGCCAACGGTTATTATATCACCGGATTAGATGATGATGATGAAATGTTGCCTGATAGAGTTAAAAGATTGGTAGAATCTTATAATGATAAATATGCGTATGTGTTTTCACAAGTTTATTTTGATGATGGCTATAAGAAGTTGAAAAAAGATTTTGCTAAATTTAAAAATATATTGACATTGAATGATATGTTATATGTCAATTTTACGGGAAATCAGGTTTTAACTACTAAGGAAAATTTAATTAAAGCTGGAAAATATGATGAAAAATTGCCTTCCGCTCAGGATTACGATATGTGGATTAGGTTATTACAAATAAAACCTTACGCTCAAAAAGTTAAAAGACCTTTGATGATAATTAATAAAAACAATAATATGCAAAGAATTTCTTCATCTAAATTAAAAATAAAAGGATATTTTTTATTTTATAAAAAATATAAACATTTGATGAATATAGATCAAAAAAAATTTCAATTGTTCAAATTGTTTCTTATTAAAGGGAAAAAAATAAATTTAAAAAAGTTTTTTTTGTTTTTACCTAAAAAAAATATAAATATAGTTATATTGTATATTTATATAAACTTAAAATATTTTTTAAAAAATATTTTAAAGCCAAATTCAAGTAAAATTAAATGAAAATAATTGTTTTATATAAGCGAATGGGGTAATTTATGAAAATTAAAATAGCATACATAAATGTGATGGATGCATATAGCGGTGGGGAGATAGTATTACAAAGACTTATTAGAGGATTGGATAAGAGTAAATTTGATGTTTATGTGTATACGAAAAACACTAAATTTGTAGAAACTTTAAAATGTAACGAGTGTAAATTGATAGTTTTTGACACTCAATATCAAATGAAACTTCAAAGAGGATTAAAAGCATTATTAAAAGCTTTGAAACTTTTTGTGATTAGTGGTAAAAAAGTATACAATATGAAAAAAGAAAAAATTAATTTGATACATTCAAATTCATTGACTTCAAATATTTATTTTGCATTTTGGGCTAAATTATTCGGAATTAAATTTATTGCTCATTCTCATGAGATAAGAGAAGGTTTTATATTCAAATTATTACATAAATATGTTGCATTATGTTCAGATAAAATTATTGTTGTTTCAAATGCGGTTAAAAAAAACTGGATTGATCATGGTGTAAATGAAAAATTAATTGAAGTTGTATATAATGGAGTTGATGATGATTTTTTCTAGTATTGTGGGGAGTTTTTTGAAAAATAAAGGTGTTGATGTTTATTTAAAAGCTGTAAATAATATAAATTGCAATAAATGTGTATTTGAACTTGTTGGGAGAGAAGGCAGCGATAAAAAATATAATGAATTGATCAAAACGTTAATTACCGATAAGGTAATATTTAAAGGTTTTATTGATGATATTAAAAATTATTATAATTCAATAGACGTGGTTATTCATACATCTATTGAAGCTGATGCATTGCCAACGGTTTTAATAGAAGGTCTTGCAAAAGGGAAAATTTTAATCGGCAGTGATGTGGGAGGTGTTAGAGAGATTATAGATACTGGTTATGGAAATATAATTGTTCCTCCTAACGATGTTCAAGCATTAAAAAAAGCTATATTAGAAGTGTCAAAATACGATAATAACAAAATTTCTTTTATTAAAGAAAAAAATATACAAAGGGCAAAAGAAATATTTAAATTAGAAAAACAAATAAAACGAATAACTGAAATATATTATGAGGTTTTAAATGTTTAGTCATGGTAAATTAGTGACTGTTTTGCAATATTTTACAGATAAAGTAGAGGATTACTGGCATATTTTGTATCCGTTAGAATCATCAAAAAATCTTAAAAAAGACAAATTTTTGTATTTTTATGATATTTCAAAGAAGGTAATGTTATATAAAGGTCAATTTAGTGACGAAGGTATTTATTTGTTTTTAGGTTATGATGGTAAATATCATATGCATGCATTGGAAATTGCTCAATATTCTTTAGCTTGCTGGATTGCATGGAGAAAGACTGAAAGTGAAATCTGGTTAAAAAAAGCTTTAAAACATTGTGACTGGTTATTGAAAAATCAAGAAAAAGATGGAAGTTGGAAAATTAAACATAAAAATCCAAAATATAAAGACATGAATTCCCCTTGGGTTTCCGCATTGGCTCAAGGGTTAGCCATCTCTTCCTTAATAAGAGCGTATTATTATACAAATGAAAATAAATACCTGTATTCGGCAATAAAAGCATGTGAGTTTTTGGAAGTTGGCATAAATAGTAACGGTGTAAAAAGGAATTTTGTGAAAAAAGGTATAAAAGGGTTTGTTTATGAGGAATATCCTACAAAAAAATTAAACGGTGTTTTGAATGGATATATTTCAGCTGTTTTAGGTATTTGTGAATTGAGTAAAGTTGATAGTGGTTTTACGCGCTTATTTGATGAAAATATAAATAATCTTTTAAATATTTTATCTTTATATGATTTAGGTTATTGGTCTTTGTATTCTTTAGACGGCAATGTGGCAAGTGGCTTTTATCATAGATTAGTTGTAAAACAGTTAAAAGTTTTAAGAGAATTTAACGATGAATTTGATGTATATTATTCAAAATTTAAAAGCTATCAAGAAAATAAATTGTACGCGTTAAGGGCTTTAATGAATAAAATTAAGGCAAAAATATGAAAATATTGATTATTCATACATATGGAATGGGTGATATGATAATGTTCACTCCTGCATTAAAAAAAATTAAAGAAAAGTATCCAAAAGCTGAAATAGATTTTGTAGTTTTTCAAAAATTTGCGATAAATCCTATAAAAAATTGTGATTTTGTTAAAAATATTTATACTTCAGATTTTAATATAAAAAATATAATTAAGACTGTTTACTTTTTAAGAAAAAATAAATATGATATTTCATTTGTAACAAGCGGAACGTCTTCTTTAAAAGGAGGTTTGTTTTCGTTTTTAATCGGAGCAAAGGAAAGAGTGGGAGAATATAAAAAATTTAAAAATTTATTTTACACACGAACAGTCCAATATATAGAAAAACTGCACAGAGTTGAAAACAATTTGATGTTAGTAGGTTGTAAAGAAAAGAAAATAAAACCTTTTATTTGTGGGGTTAATGAAAAAAAATTATTCAATAAAGATATAAAAATAGGATTTCATATAGGTTCTAATAAACAATTTGAAAAAAAGAGATGGGAAAAAAGTAAATTTATAAAATTAATTAATAAAATAAAATCAAATTTCGGTAATATTGAAACAATAATTTTCTCCGGTCCCGATGAACAGAATGAAAGCCAAGAAGTAGCTGAAATGACGAATTCAAAATTATTATTAAATTTACCGTTTAATAGATTGGCGAAAGAAATCTCAGTTTGCGATGTTTTTATAAATACTGATTCCGGACTTGGGCATATAGCTTCCTGTTTTGAAAATATAGAAATTTTCACTATATTTGGACCCGCAAAAGATTATAAAGCCAAGCCTTATAGTAAAAAAGCTCATGTTATTAAATTAGGGCTTGAATGTCAGCCTTGTTATGGAACAGACAGATTTAAAAAATGTAAAAATTTAGAATGTTTGAAAAATTTATCTGTGGACTACGTATATGATTTTATATTAAAAAATTCTGAAGTTTTAAACAATGCAAAATGATTTAGTTTCAATAATAACCCCATCATATAATTCCGAAAAATTTATAGCGAAAACCATAGAATCGATTATAAATCAGACGTGTGAAAATTGGGAAATGATTATCGTGGATGACTGTAGTCCAGATAATTCTAATGAAATCATTGAAAATTATATGCAAAAAGAAAAACGTATTAAACTGATAAAACTGAAAAAAAACTCTGGTCCTGCAATTGCAAGAAATATGGCAATTGAGCAAGCAAAAGGAAGATTTATAGCTTTTTTGGATGCCGATGATATATGGCTTCCTGAAAAACTTGAAAAGCAGTTATTATTTATGAAAGAAAATGATTTGAGTTTTACATATAGCGCTTATAGATTAATAGATGAAGAAGATAATGATTTGGGAGTATTTATTCCTCCTGTATTAGCTGATTATAGTTCTCTTTTAAAAACTAATTTCATTGGATGTTTGACTGCAATATACGATACGAATAAAATAGGAAAAATGTATATGCCGAATATTTTAAAAAGGCAAGATTATGGGCTTTGGCTTAAAATTTTAAAGCAAATCAAGTCAACTAAAGGCATAACAGAACCACTTGCAATTTACAGAATAAGAAAAAATTCCGTTTCTTCCAATAAATTAAAAGCCGCGATGTATCAATGGAAAATTTACAGAGAAGTGGAAAAATTAAATATATTTCAGAGTATGTATTATTTTATGAATTATGCGTATTATGGGTTGAAAAAATATTAAATTCCTTTTTTACCGAACATTACTAATATAGTTTTGAAAATAGTTTTCATTTCCAGCCAAAATGACCAGTTTTTGATATAGTAGAGGTCGTAAAGCAGTTTCTGATAGGCGTCTTCTTCATTAGCTCCATATGGATAACATACCTGTGCCCATCCCGTAATACCGGGTTTGACTATATGTCTTAAATTATAATAAGGAATGTTTTTTTCAAATATGTCAATCCAGTATTTTCTCTCTGGTCTCGGACCGATTAGGTGCATATCTCCTTTTATGACATTCCAGAGCTGGGGAAGTTCGTCAATACGGGTTTTTCTCATAAATGCCCCCCATTTAAATACTCTAGGATCGTCTTTGCTGGCAAATTTTGGTTTGCCTTTTTCCGCATCCGGTACCATGCTTCTGAATTTATAACATACGAATTCTTTGCCGTTTAAACCTATTCTTTTTTGTTTAAATATTACAGGTCCCTCGGGAGATTCTTTTTTGATTCTGTAAGCAGCGTAAAGCATAATCGGCATAGAAATTATTCCAAGAGGAATGGATATAGAAAAATCTATGATTCTTTTTATTAAAAGTTGTTTTTGTTTATATGATTTGATTTGATCTAAAAAATCAATATTGCTGCCGTCTCTCGGGATATATACTTTGCCTAAATATTTTTCGAGGAAATGTTCTATTGTAAGGAATTTAATGCCTTTCAACTCTAGTGAAGTTAGATATTTTATAAGTTCATCCGGTATATTGGCTTTGGTATTCAAAATAATTAGTTTATATTTTTGGTTTTTGCATAATTTTGATAATTCTTTAATAATTTGTTCAGTTGATTTGTTTTCTAATGAAATATGATTAGGGCTGTATTTTTTTTGAATCTGATTTAATTCAATTTTATTAAGCTTGTATTTATCTCCTAAAATTATCAATATCATCCTTTAGATATGTAAATTATTGCTATAATAACAAATATTTAAAAAAAGGGGTAGAATGAAAGAAAATTTAAATATTCAGGAAATTAGATTTTCAAATAAAATAGCGTTTTTTATGATATTGACGGCTTATATTTTTTCAATTGTTGTAAGACTTTATTATTATAACTGGGCGAGTCATATTAAAGAGTTTCTGTGGCATGGTACTCTTATGATAAATAATGTGGACGGTTATTCTTATGCGGCAGGTGCTAAGGAATTTTTAAATCATTCGCATATCATTGGCGATCTTAACCCTTATCATTCACTGCCGAGTATTATTACGGCGTTATTTGTGAAAATTTTCCCGTTTTTGACGCTTGATCAGGTTATTCTTTGGCTTCCAACTGTTTTCGGTTCGCTGGTGGTGATCCCGCTGTTTTTGATAGGCAGAAGTCTGAAAAACGATATATTAGGATTTATAGCTGCAATGATCGGCGGAATAGTATGGAGTTATTATAACCGTTCTATGATTGGGTATTATGATACGGATATGCTCGTAATACCTCTGCTTGTGTTTGTATTTTGGGGGCTGGTTGAGTTTTTTGTTAATGATAATAAAAAAATGATGTGGATAGTTCCACTTATTGTTGTTTTTTATGAAGGCTGGTATCCAGGCTGTAGGACTGTATTGCTTGCTATTGTGGCTTTCGCCTTTGTATATGCGTACTTTTTCAAAAGAGAAAAACAGTCATTTTTGTTTTTAACAATAGTAATGATAACTCTTTCAAAATTTCCTTATTATATAAACTTACTTATATTTATTGTTTTGTATATTGCTGTGTTAAAAAAAGAAGTTTTTTTTACTAAAAAAAATATATGGTTTTTATTTATACTTGGATTGATTTTGTTGGCTTTCAGTGGTACTTTTGACCTTCTTATTGGGAAATTTTTGGCTTATTTTAACAGGTCGAATAAAGATTTAGGCGGATTGCATTTTTATAATGTTGCTAAAACCATAAGAGAAGCGTCACATATATCATATACTGTAGTTGCTCATAGGGTAAGCGGCAGCTGGTCGCTGTTTATACTTTCGGGCATAGGGTATCTGCTTATGATTATCAGATATCCGGTAATGGCGATTTCGCTTCCTTCTGTAGTTATAGGTTTGTTGGCTCACAAACTCGGTCTTCGTTTTACAATTTACGCGGTACCGTTTTTTGCTCTTGGATTTGCGTATTTGGCTCTTTTAACAGCTGAATATATTTCAAGACTGTTTATTGACGATAAAATAGCAAAGGTATCTAAATATATTGTTATTACATTGTTTTTGCTAGGATCGTTGTATGCAAATATCAGCCATGTACTGGTATATAAAACTCCTACTACGTTTTTGAAACAGGAAGTTGCTGCGTTAGATAAACTTTCAAAAATAGCTTCAAGGGAAGATTATACGGTAACATGGTGGGATTACGGATATCCTATCAGGTATTATGCGGGAACCAAAACTCTTATTGACGGAGGTAAACACAGCGGGGAGGTAAATTTCCCTGTAAGTTTTGCTCTTACCAGGAATCAGGTGGCTGCAGCTAATATTGCAAGACTAGATGTAGAATATACGGATAAAGTAGAAGTTGCCAGAGAACTCGGTAAAAAATTTAAAACAAAAGGCTTCCTGCCTGATATGATGAAAAAATACGGGTATAAAGACGTTAATGATTTCTTAAACGCTTTAAACAATCCTAATTTCAAACTTCCAAAAAAAACAAGGGATATTTATTTTTATCTGCCGTTTAGAATGGCGGATATCTATCCTACCATTGCAGTGTTTAGCTATATTGATTTAAATACCGGGAAAGTGAAACAGCCGTTTATTATTCCTTCAAGTGTTTTAGGCGGCAATAATAAAGGAGTCCAGTTTGCAAATGGTATGTGGATGGATATGAGAGGCATGCTTCATATAGGCGATAAAATGGCTCCGATTAATACGTTTTACATAAGTACCTATGACAAAACAGGCAAATTCAGGCTTTTAAAACAAAGCTTTAATCCTGATTCTAATATTTATATCGTATGGTATAAACCTTTAAATAAACTTCTGATAGTAGATAAAAATATATTTAATTCCACATATGTTCAGATGTTCTTTTTAGGAAATTATGACAAGAATTTATTCGAACCGGTAATAGAAAACCCTTTTGTGAGAATATATAAATTAAAAAAATAAAATATTCTCCCTTCTCTTTTATTGACATATCAACACAACTCTGCTAAAATTCTCTAAATTACTCGAAAAGGTTAGTTTATGAAAAAGAAAATAGCACTTTTTACTTTTATTATTTTGATACTTGCAGGTGTCTTTGGATTGTATAAATATATAGTTTTTAACAAAAATTATGCCGAAAGCAACGCCGTATTTGTGAAATCGGATTCTCTTACTTTTTTGAGCTTTAAACTTCCGGGAAAAATAGAAAGAATATATGTCAACGAGGGCGATAATGTTAAAAAAGGACAGCTTCTTGCTAAGCTTGAAACAAAAGAGCTTATATTTCAAAAAAAAGAACTGCAAAATAACATTAATGCTTTAGAAGACAAAATAAAAGCGACCGTTATACAAAAAGAAAAACTTTCTAACGATATAAATACTAATTTAAATCTTTTGAATAATGAAAAAGACAAATTGCAAAAAAACATAGAAGCCATGGCATTTTCTATTGACGCAATGAAATACAAACTGCAAAAATTAAAAAACGACTATAAAAAATTTAAAAGATTGTACATGGAACATAAAGTTTCAAAAGAAAAATACGATACCGTAAAAGTGGCTTTTGATTCGTTAAAAGATCAGATTAAAGCAGAAGAGAGAAAACTTGAAGCGTTGATGTTGAATAACAAAACGCTTGATCTGAAAATTAAACTTGTACAAAACAATAAAAAAGAGCTTTTAAGACTTCAAAAATCAATAGAAGCTCAGCAAAATCAGTTAAAAGCCTTAAATGACAAATTAGGACTGGTAAATCAAAATATAAAAAATTCATATATTTATTCTCCTATAAATGGCAGGGTTGCTAAAAAATTTGCAAATAACGATGAGGTTGTAGATGCCGGAACAAAGGTTTTAAGTGTTGTAAATCCTAAAGATTTATATGTTTTGGATTTGTTGGAAGAAACAAAAATGAAAGGTATCAAGCCGGGATGTAAAGTTAAAATCCATATAGACGCGCTGGATAAGGATTTTGAAGGATATGTAAGTAAAATCCTGCCTGCAAGCGCCGCAACTTTTGCACTTGTCCCAAGGGATATCAGCAGCGGGGAATTTACAAAATTAGCTCAGAGATTTTATGTAAGAATAAAATTTAATAAAGTTCCTCAAGGCGTGCTTGTAGGAATGGGAGGAGAAGTTGAGATTAAAAGAATGGAGAATTGAGAATGGAGAATGGAGAATTAAAAACAAATATTATTAAAGACAAAACGTTTGAACTTTCTCTCAAAATAATAAAAGTGTATAAGTATTTAAATGAAAAAAAAGAATTTGTACTCTCAAAACAGTTGCTTAGAAGCGGTACATCTATTGGAGCAAATGTTGTTGAAGCGTTAGACGGTATCAGTAAAAAGGATTTTAGAAATAAAATGTCTATTGCTTTAAAGGAGGCAAGGGAAACTAAGTATTGGCCGGATTTATTAATTGCTAGTGATTATTTGCCTAAGCAAAAAACTGAGCAAGTTTTAGCGCTTTTAGAAGAAGTAACAAAAATTTTAGTCAGAATTGTTAAAAATGCAAACTAAAATTCTCAATTCTCAATTCTCAATTCTCAATTTAACAACATGGGTGTTGTTAGTTGTTGTCGGTGCTTTCATGGCGGTACTTGACACTACTGTCGTAGATATTATCGTGCCTCGTCTTAAGGGGCCGCTCTCAACCGATATGTACGGTGTGCAGTGGGTAATTACCGCGTATATGATTGCCGCTGCGGTTGGGCTTTTGCTTGTTGAGTGGATGATTAAAAAATTCGGAAACAAGTGGATATACATAACAGCCGTGGGTGTTTTTACGGTGGCTTCTTTTTTATGCGGTATATCAAATTCGCTTTCTTTTATAATAGTCGCCAGGGTGATTCAGGGGTTTGCCGAAGCGCTTATAATGGTTACGGCCCAGGCGATGCTTTTTGGCTTTTTCCCGCCTGAAAAAAGAGGGATTGCCATGGGTATATTTGCCCTTGGAGTTGCCTTTGCACCGGCGATAGGTCCGACACTCGGAGGGTATCTGACGGAATGGTTCAGCTGGAGGGCGGTATTTTTTGTAAATGTTCCTATCGGTATTGTTCTGGTTATATTCGGTTCACTCCTTCTTCCGGACAGGGATGAAAGAAAAGATGAAAAGCTGAATTTCATATCCGTCGCGTTTTTAACTGTTGCAACTGTGGCACTTTTGATACTGCTTAGCAAAGGGCAGCAGTATGGATGGTTTAATTCTTCTTTAATTGTATATCTTGCTTTTGCTACGTTTTTCGGCACGTTATTTTTTATTATGAGCGAATATTATTCTAAAGAGTCGCTGTTTGATTATACATTGTTTAAAAATCCTAATTATTCTCTGGGAATTCTTATATATTTTGTACTGCTTGGATTTTCAATGTATCAGTATTTTTATCTGATTCCGATGTTTTATGAGCATATTAAAGGGCTGAGTTCCATTCAGACAGGGCTCGGTGTTTTGGGATTTGGTATATGGATAGGTGTGTTTAGTATGATAGCCGGGGCTTTAAGTGATAAATTCTCTCCCGTGCCTGTACTGATTGTGGGGGCTGTAATATACCTTTACAGTTCGTTTGTGCTTTTTCCGACTCTTAATTATTATACGCCGTTTTATGAAGCTGTGCTTAAAACGATGCCTTTTGGAATAGCAATGGGTCTTTTCTTTGCTCCGATTACCGTGCTTGTTATGAATAACTCTAACGGAAAAATAGAGCAGGGTATTATGACTATGGATTATGTAAGATTTATAGGAGGCAGTTTCGGAACTGCTATTGCTACTAACAATTTAGTATATTACAGCAATAAAGAGTTTGACGGGATGGTAAGTATTCAGAATCACCATATAGTCAGTGATTTTGTTTCTGCACTTGAGAGTTATTTCGGAAAAGCCGGAATAGAGATATTCAGAATGCTCGAATCGTTTATGAGTGCCAATTACGGGTATAAATACGTCTGGCTTGATGCAGGATTTTGGGGATTTGTAGGAAGTTTGTTTGTTTTTGCCCTGTTGTTTGTGAAAAAAAGAAAAGTGAAAGGAACGATATG
Organism: Nautilia sp. PV-1; assembly: GCF_004006315.1. NCBI lineage: Bacteria > Pseudomonadati > Campylobacterota > Epsilonproteobacteria > Nautiliales > Nautiliaceae > Nautilia > Nautilia sp. PV-1. Next base: position 1,617,408 of record NZ_CP026530.1, on the reverse strand, counting down.
AATGGAGAATTGAGAATTGAGAATGGAGAATTAAAGAAATTGTTTTTACTTTTGTTATTTTCTTTATTTTTAAATGCAGAAAGTTTTAGTGATATACAAAAAGATATAACTAATTCATTAAAATATAAAATGGAAGCTCAAAAAGTAAAAATATACGAGCAGAAACTAAAAGCCGTACAGGCAAAAAATTTCGGAAGTCTTGATGCCGAATATAATGCAGTACATATGTTTGACAGACCGGTTATGAAACTGACAACCGTTCAGCCTGTTGCAGTTGCTCCGGACGGTGTACATTTAGTATATCAGACTTTTAACAGTGAGCTTCCTATGGCGGATAAAAATCATTTTATGGGTGTTATCAAATATTCATATCCTTTATTTACTGGTTTTGCGTTGAGTAATATGATAAACAAAGCCAAACTTGAACTTATAAAAGAAAAACTTACTCTTCAGAATGTTAAAAGAGAGCTTATTTTAAACGCGGCGGAAATATATTCTGACATATATGCTCTTAAAGCAAAGCTTTACGCCCTTCAAAAGGCTAAAGACGCATTGATAATCGCAAAAGAAAAAGCTATGGGGTTTTATAAAGAGGGTCTTATAAATAAATCGAGCGTAGATGAGATTAATGCAAAATATTATGAAATAACTGCATCCATAAAAGAAACCCGGTCTCAAAAGCTTTCTTTAATAAACATGTTAAGCTATCTTCTAAATAAAAAAATAAAAGATATAGACGGTGTGAATATACAAAAAACTTTGTATAAGCCTGATTTTAAAAACAGACCTGACGTAAAAGCCATAAAAGAAGCATTAAGAATTTCGGATACCGATATAAAACTGGCTAAATCAAAATATTACCCTCAAATAGGAGTAGAAGCCGGACTGAAAAAAGAGGGGGACAACCTGGCTCTTAGCAGAAACGATTATCAAAATACGGATAAATCATATATAGCTCTTGGAATAAAATTCAATATTTTTGACGGCGGAGCGAAAAAAGCCGATTTGGAAGCCGCAAAGCTTGCAAAAAACGCCGAAATGATTTTTTATAATGATTATATGAACAAAATTAAAACGGATTATAAAAACGATAAACAGACTTTAAGGGCACTTTATACACAGCTTAATGCTGCAAAAGAAGAGATAAAAGCAAGAGAAAGTTATTATGAATATATAAAAGCGAAATTTGACGAAGGTCTTGCGGACAGCAGTGATTTAAATGACGCAATAGCTAAACTTGCTACTGCAAGAGCTAAAAAAGAGGCAATTATTGCGAAAATATTCTTTTTGGATATAAAACTGAAAATTAACGGAGGAGATTATGAATTCTAAAAAAATCGTCCCGGCAATAATACTGATACTTGTGGCAATCTCGGGATATTTGATATATAAAAAATTAAATCCGAAAAAAGTGCCTCCTTATTTAATAGAAGCGGTTGGAAAAATTGACGGTGATTTGATTAATATTAATACGAAATATCCCGGACGGGTTCTTGTTTTAAATGTTGATACCGGTGATGAAGTTGCAAAGGATCAGACGCTTGCCGTTCTTGACTCTAAGGAATACAGAGATAAACTTGAAGCTTTAAAGTATGAAATAAAAGCTAAAGAAAATGAATTTAATTATACGAAAGAGAAAATTAACAATCTTATAAAAAAAGCAAAACTTGCTATAAATGCAAAACAAAAAGAACTAAATGTGCTGTTACCTCAGATAAACTCTTTAAAAGCCGTAATAGCACAGGATGAAAAAGACGAAAAAAGAATATATTCTCTTGTTGACAGACATCTTGCAAAACCACATGAACTTGAAATGGCGAAACTTAAAACTAAAACTGATATCAATAAACTCAAAGCCCTTTTAGAAAAGAAAAAAGCTTTGAGTATAGCTGTTGAAATTTCAAAAAAGGATCTAAATACCGCACTTGCTTCAAAAGCAAATATAACCGCAATGCAAAATTCCATTAATGCTCTCAAAGCAAAAGAAGCAGAACTTAAAACCGTTATAAACGATCTAACTATTAAATCTCCGGTAAACGGATATGTTGACAGTAAAATAGCTAATGTCGGAGAAGTGCTCGGAGCAGGTATGCCGGTTGTGTCTGTGATTGATCCCGAAAGTTTTTATTTAAGCGTATTTATTGATGAGATAAACAACGGAAAAGTAAAAGTGGGAGACAAGGCAGAGATATTTTTGGATTCGTTTCCGAATAAACCAATTCCTGCGGTTGTAAGTAAAATTGCCAAAAAAGCGGAATTCACACCTAAAGACGTTGCGGTAAGAAGTGACAGGATCACAAGAGTATATGAAGTTAGGTTAAAACCTTTAAAACCGTGCAAATATTTAAAACTCGGACTTCCGGCTACGGGTGTGATACTTATCGGTAACGGCAGTTTGCCTAAATCACTTAATGAACTGCCGGAACTGTAAAGAAGTGAAAAATGAAAAGTGAAAAGTTAAAAATAAAAAACCATTATACCAATGACAAATATACAAATACACTAATAACAAATATACCACTATGCTAATAGTTAAGAACGTAACCGTAAAATACAAAAACGTCACAGCTGTTAAAAACATAAGTTTTAAAGTAAAAGAGGGTGAAATTATCGGTTTAATTGGAGCGGACGGAGCGGGGAAAAGTTCGCTTTTACACGCTATTGCGGGGGTCAAAAGTTTTGAAGGCGAAATTGTTTATAACGGTGTGGCGTACCATTCTCCTAAAGAGGCCGAAAACCTCAAAACCCATATAGGACTTATGCCCCAGGGACTCGGACTTGTTTTATATGATCTTTTAAGCGTAAAAGAGCATTTTGATTTTTTCAGAAGTTTAAGAGGGGTGACAAAAGACGAGGAATATGAAACGAGACTTTTAAAAATGGCGGGTCTTTACGAATTTCAGGACAGGCTTGCCGGAAATTTAAGCGGCGGGATGAGACAGAAACTCTCTCTTATCCTCACACTTTTAAACAGACCCAAACTTCTTATTTTGGATGAGCCCACAACGGGGGTGGATCCTATAAGCAGGCGGGAGCTTTGGAATATAGTGGATGATATAAGAAAAAAAGAAAACATTATAGCGCTTATATCTACCGCATATATGCAAGAAGCCGCACTTATGGACAGGGTTATGCTTTTTGACGAAGGAGAAGTTATTGCGGCAGGGACTAATGAGGAGCTTGTAAAAAGCATAGAAGAGTATACTTACGAAGGGGAAATAGACTGTGAGGGGTGTATGAGTTTTAATTCCACCACATATTCCCTAAAACCGTTGCCTTACAAACATAAAAAACCGACTCTTGAAGGGTTGTTTTTTGTTAATGCCATAAAAAAAGGTAAAAAGTCCATTAAGATAGATCTTGAACCGAGAAGTATGGAAATGCCGGAAACAGTTGTAAAAGCGATAGGGCTCACTAAAAAATTCGGTTCGTTTATTGCCGACGACCATATTGATCTGGAGCTTAAAAGCGGGGAAATTTTAGGACTTTTAGGTGCAAACGGAGCCGGGAAGACAACATTTATGAAAATGCTTCTGGGGCTTTATCCGATAGACGAGGGAGAGCTTTATCTTTTAGGAGAAAAAATACATTCATACAAAGACAGGATTAAACTTAAAAGCAAAATCGGATACGTCTCCCAGAGGTTTGCTCTTTATGACGATTTAACCATATCTGAAAACATTGATTATTTCGGAAAAATGCATGCTCTTTCTAATAAAGAAATAAAAGAAAAAAAAGAATTTTTTGCCAATCTTTTGGGATTTAAAGACTATCTGAACGAATTTCCAAAAGACGTGCCTCTTGGGATCAATCAGAGGTTTTCGGTGGCTGTTGCTCTTCTTCACGATCCGGTGGTACTGTTTTTGGATGAGCCTACAAGCGGTGTCGATACGATAGCAAGAGCTACGTTTTGGAAGCTTTTGAGAGAACTTAAAAATAAATGGAAAATTTCCATTTTAATTACAACCCATTATATGAGCGAAGCGGAATACTGCGACAGGGTGGTTGTGCTTAAAAGAGGTAAAAAAATCATCGATGACAGCGTTGAGAATTTACACAAAAAATTCCCGGGACTTTCATTTGAAGATATATTTATAAAATATTACGAAGGCAAGGCATGAAACTAGGAGTGGTTAAAGCGTATTTAAAAAAAGAGTTTATTGATCTTATCCGTTCGAAAATGATATTTTTGGTTTATTTTATGCCGAGTCTTATTATATTTTTATTCGGCTACGGGCTTAAACTCGAAATAACTCACGCAAGGACCGTGCTTATAGACAGGGACAATACGAAACTTTCAACTGAAATAGTAAGGGCTTTTTCGAATTCGAAATATTTCGATTCGAAACTGCTTAATATTTCTGATAATCAGGCGTTGAAACTCATAAAACAGAATAAGGCGGATCTTTTTATAATAATTCCTCATAATTTTCAAAGAAATTTGATTCATTCCAAAAATTCTGAAGTCGGGGTTTTTATAGACGGCTCTTTCCCTTTGAGGGCTACAACCCTTGACGGATATGTAAACGGCGTATTTTTAAGTGTTTTAGAAAAAAACGGGATTAAAATGCCGTTTAAGGTTAATCAGAGAAACCTGTTCAACGAATCGATGAGGGATGAAAACGCTATTATTCCAGGAGTTATAGGCTTGGCACTGTTGATAGCGCCTTCGATTTTGGCGGCTTTGCTGATCGTAAAAGAAAAAGAACTCGGAACGATATTCAATTTTTATTCGACATCTATTAAAAAAAGCGAATTTTTAATAGCCAAACTTACACCGCCTTTTGTTTTGCATTCCGTTAACATCATAATACTGTTTTTATGGGCGGTTTACTGGTTTAAGGTTCCTTTTAAGGGGAGTTTTATGCTTTATATACTGGCAAGCGAGCTGTATATACTCGTTAGTGTCGGTATCGGGCTTCTGGTTTCCATTATTACGAAAACACAGGTCAGTGCGCTTGTTCTTTCTGTAATCATTACTGTAATTCCGGGATTTTTGTATTCGGGCATAATGATGCCTATTTCGTCAATGACGGGGGAGAGTTACATAGAAGCGCATATTTTCCCGGTAATGTATTACAATCACATAGTGTATGACACGTTTCTGGTCGGCAGGGGATTTGAATCGGCCGTTAATATAAAATATCTGATTATTCTCTTTTTTTACGGCATTGGTCTGATAGCGATAGGTTCTGCGCTTCTTAAAAAGGCGATAAAATGAAAGGATTCTGGGCCGTATTTAAAAAGGAAATACTGCTTTTTTTAAGAAATATAGGTTTGGTGTTTTTTGTACTTTATATGTTTACGTTTGATATTTATACGGCAGGCAAAGGCATTGAGATTAAACCGCAAAATGTCAGCATTGGGTATGTCAACCGTTCGGGGAGCGTCATTCCGGAAAAGATTATTTCGCATTTTCATCAGCCGGAATTTCAAAAACCAAAAATGTTTTTAAACGAAAAAGACTTAAAAAGAGCGATATTCAACAGACGTATAATGGTCGGGATTATATTCGACAAAAATTTTGAAAAAGATTTTGTTTCGCATAAAACCGCACAGATAAACGTATTAATAGACGCCACGGCTTCAGCCCAGGCACAGGTTACGCTTATATATCTCAACCAGATACTTTACGCCATGCTCAATACCAAAATGCCGCTTAACGTAAAAATACATAAACTCTTTAACCAAAACTCTAATTCAGAATGGTTTATGAGTCTGAGTGAGCTTATGAGCGTTATAACCATGCTGGCTTTGATACTTATTGCCGTTGTATTTGTAAAAGAAAAAGAGGCTGGGACATGGGATATTATGCTTTTGATGCCGGTTAGCGGCAATGTTATTATTCTGGCCAAAGTACTCTCGCAAATCGCACTGCTAATGGTGGGTATAGTAATAAGCGTCGGAATTGTCGTGTTCGGTATTTTTGACGTGCCTATTAACGGAAACCTTTTGGCGTTTTTTGTTTTAAGTTTCTTTTTCGCCCTTTCTCTCGGAGGCATCGCCCTTGTAATAGCTGCATATTCAAACAGTGTCATGCAGGTGTCGCAGGTCAGTATGCTTGTAATGCTGCCGCTACTCTTTTTAAGCGGTGCATGGACGCCTATAAATTCAATGAATCAGTTTTTGCAGACGTTGACTATTTTTTCTCCGGTGAGATATTTTATAGAAGGTACGGAATCTATATTTTTCAGGGGAACGGATTTTATCAATTTGCTTCCTTATTTTGCCGGTGAAATTATTATAGGCGTTGTTTTGTTTTATATTGGATTCAAAAAAATGGGAAGACTGTTTTAGAATTGAGAATGGATAATTATTGCTAAAAAATCTGATGATTTTTTAGCGGATGGTATTTGACATAAGAATGTAATTAGCATATAATGTCTGATATCGGATATTAATTAAAGGAACAGCTATGCTGAGAGTCGGAGTCAGGGAATTTACGAAAAATTTCAGTAAATATCAAAATATGGAAATGGTGGAAATAATTGATAAAAAAACAGATGAGGTAAAAGGTGTCTTCATATCGCCTAAAGCGGCGGAAAAAGTGAAAGATTTATTATCAAAGAGCAAAAAAGAAAATATTGAGGGTATTTTAAAATTTGCGGGAATTGCCAACGGAGAATTTGGAGATATGGACGTTCAGGATATTAAAAGAAAAAAAAGAGAAAAATATTATGAATAAAATCTTTTTAGATACTAATATAATTATCGATTTTATTGATACAAGCAGAAAAAATCATTTAAAAGCGAAGAAATTAATAGTAAAATTAATTGAAAAAGAATATGAGATTTTTATAAGCGAAGACATGATATCTACAGTTTATTATGTGTTAAGAGGAATTCCGGAACTTTTGACTTTTTTTGAAAAAGTTTTGGAAGAATGGAATATTGTTGCTTTTGGGAAAAAGACGATAATAGAAAGTATAGAATACTGCAAGAAAAATAATGCCGATTTAGAAGATGCAATGCAATGTTTTTGTGCTAAAAACTATGGGTGTAAATGGTTGATTACAAACGATAAAAAATTTGTAAACTGCGGAATTGAGATTATGGATTATGATAGCTTCTTAAAGGAAAAAAATGCGTGATATACAAAAAGAATTTCTGGATAACAGAAACATAAACAAAGACGTTTGGAGAATATTCAGGGTAATAAGCGATTTTACTGATGCGTTTGACGAGCTTGAAGATATTCCTCCTGCAGTTTCCATATTCGGTAGTGCAAGAGAGAAACCGGGGCACTATTATTATGAAAAGGCTACGGAAATTTCAAAAGGCCTAAGTGATAAGGGATATGCGATTATTACAGGCGGGGGACCCGGGATTATGGAAGCCGCAAATAAAGGTGCGAAAATCAGTATAGGTTTAAATATCGAACTGCCTCATGAACAGCATACAAATCCGTATGTAAAAATTCCTTTGAAATTTAAATATTTCTTTACAAGGAAAGTAACATTCCTAAAATACAGCGTTGCAACGGTAATGATGCCGGGAGGTTTTGGAACGCTTGACGAGCTAAGCGAAGTGCTTACACTCGTTCAGACAAAGAGAATGAGTCAGATTCCGATAGTTTTTTTCGGAAGCGAATTTTATAAACCTCTTTTGGATTTTTATGAAAAAATGCTTGAAATGAAATATATCTCTCCGGAAGACAAAAATCTTTATTTACTTACTGACGATGTGGAAGAGGCTGTTGATTATATTTTTCAAAATGCTCCTATTTCGGAGATTCTAAAAAATAAATAACCTTTCTTTTTCCTTTTTTTAAGGAAAAAACACTCCCAAAAATCTTGCATTTACAATTAAAATCATTTATAATTTCAGTCCACAAAAGCGTGGAAAAACCACGAGATCTTTAAAAAGGAAGGCTATGGAGAAAATCAGAATCAAACTTCAAGCATATGACCATAGAGTGCTTGATAAAGCTGTTAGCATTATTACAGATGCTATTAAAAGAACTGGAGCGGAAGTAAAGGGACCAATTCCTCTACCTACAAAAATCAGAAGATATACGGTATTAAGATCACCTCACATTAACAAAGATTCAAGAGAGCAATTTGAAATCAGAATTCACAGAAGAATTGTTGATGTTGTGAACGCATCGCCTGAAACTGTTGATCAACTTATGAAGCTAGAGTTGGCACCAGAGGTTGATGTAGAAGTTAGGGCATTAAGTTAAGGAGAATTGAATGGAATTTATAGTTGAAAAAATAGGAATGAGTAGGACGGTAGGAATCCCAAGTATTCCGGTAACTTTATTAAAAGTAGTTCCGGCTAAAGTTTGTGAAATAAAAGATGACAAAGCGTTAGTTGCATACGCAAACGGTAAAAAAATCAATAAACCGATTGAAGGTATGCAGAAAAAATACGGATTAAGCAAAGAATTCAACAGATTCGTTGAATTAAAAGTTGCAAACACTGAACCTGGAGACCTAAGTGTTGAACCACTTAAAGAAGCTAAAAAAGTAAAACTTACTTTCAAAAGCAAAGGTAGAGGTTTCCAAGGTGTTGTAAAAAGACACGGATTCGCAGGTGGACCTGGCGGACACGGTTCAAGATTTCACAGAGCACCGGGATCAATCGGTAACTGTGAATGGCCTGGTAGAGTTATGCCTGGTAGAAAAATGCCTGGGCATTACGGTAACAAAAACATTACTGTTAACGCAGAAGTATTAGAGTACGACGAAAACATGGGTGTACTTGTAATTAAAGGAAGTGTTCCTGGAGCTAACGGAAGTTTAGGAAAAGTAAGGATTGTGAAATGAGTATAGAAGTAATTAAGCAATTACCTGAGGATTTTCAAAACATCAATCCGCATAACCTTTATTTGTATGTAAAAGCATACCTTGCTAATCAAAGAGCGGGAACTGCGCATACAAAAACTAGAGGCGAAGTAAGCGGTGGTGGAAAAAAACCTTTCAGACAAAAAGGTCTAGGTAGAGCTAGACAAGGTAGTATCAGAGCACCTCAATTCGTAGGTGGTGGTGTAGCTCACGGGCCAAGAAACGAAAGAGACTGGTCTCAAAAATTAAATAAAAAACAAAAAAGAGTTGCGCTTAAATACGCACTTAATGAAAAAGCTGAAAACGGAAAACTTTTCGTTGTAGATGCAATTAAAATCGAAAGCGGTAAAACAAAAGACGCTGTTAAATGGCTAAATGAAGTAAACCAAAGAGATTACTTAATCGTAGTTGACGAAATGGATGAAAAAACATTTTTAGCATTTAGAAATATTCCAAACGTGTATATTATTACACCAGAAGAATTAAACGCTTATTATGCGAGTGTATTCCACAGCATTATTTTTGATAAAGCGGCTTACGAAAAAGTTATAAAGGGCTAAGCGATGGCGGATATTACAGATATTAAATCAATTGTGTATACAGAAAAAGCACTTAACCTTCAAGAGCAGGGTGTGCTAGTAGTTCAAACTACACCAAAAGTGACTAAAAATCAACTTAAAGAGATTTTTAAGGAATATTTCGGAGTAACTCCGCTAAAAGTAAATTCACTTAAACAAAAAGGTAAAGTGAAAAGATTTAGAGGAATCGAAGGTAAAAGACCGGATTATAAAAAATTCTATGTTAAATTACCTGAAGATGCAAAACTTGAAAGCCTAAGTGTATAAGGATAGAAGATGGCAGTAAAGAGTTATAAACCATATACACCGTCAAGAAGATTTATGACAACACTTGATAACAGTGACATAACTTCAAAACCGACGGTAAAAAAATTATTAATTAAACTTCCGCAAAAAGCGGGTAGAAACAATCACGGAAGAATTACATCTAGACATAGAGAAGCTGGAGCAAAAAAACTTTACAGAATCATTGATTTTAAAAGAAATAAATTCGGAGTACCTGGTAAAGTTGTAACAGTAGAATACGATCCGTACAGAAACTGTAGAATTTGTCTTATCAGCTATGTTGATGGAGACAAAAGATATATCATTCAGCCTGAAGGTTTAAAAATAGGTGACACTGTTTTAGCAGCTGAAGCCGGACTTGATATTAAACCTGGTAACGCAATGAAACTTAAAAACATACCTGTTGGTACTGTTGTGCACAATGTTGAAATGAAGCCTGGTAAAGGCGGACAAATCGCAAGAAGTGCCGGAAACAGCTGCCAAATCATGGGACGTGAGGGTAAATACGTTATCTTAAGATTACCAAGCGGTGAGATGAGATATATTCTTGGTGAATGTATGGCGACTATCGGTACTGTTGGAAACGCTGATTTCCAAAATATTACAATCGGTAAAGCTGGTAGAAGCAGACACCTAGGTATCAGACCTCAGACAAGAGGTATTGCAATGAACCCGGTTGACCATCCACACGGTGGGGGTGAAGGTAGAAGTAAAGGTAACCATCCTGTTACACCTTGGGGTATGCCGACTAAAGGTTACAAAACTAGAAAGAAAAAACAATCTGATAAATATATCATCTCAAGAAGAAAGAAATAAGGATAGCTCATGGCTAGAAGTTTAAAAAAAGGTCCTTTTGTAGATGACCATTTAATGAAAAAAGTTCTTAAAGCAAAAGAAGAAAAAAATCCTAAACCAATTAAAACTTGGTCAAGAAGAAGTACTATTACGCCTGATATGATCGGGCTTACAATTAACGTACACAACGGAAGAGATTTCGTTCCGGTATATGTTACTGAAAGACACGTTGGATTTAAATTAGGTGAATTTGCACCTACCAGAACTTTTAGAGGACATAAAGGTTCTGTTCAAAAGAAAATTGGTAAGTAAGGATAGGTGATGAGTAAAGCAGTATTAAAATTTATAAGACTATCCCCAACTAAAGCAAGATTGATTGCTAAAGAAATTCAAGGTATGAATGCTGAAGAAGCACTTGCTAAATTAGAATTTATGCCTAATAAAGCGGCAAGAGTTATCGCTAAAGTTGTTGCAAGTGCGGTTGCAAACGGCGGATATGATGCAAATGAAGTAGTTATTACTTCATGCAGAATCGACAGAGGTCCGTATCTAAAAAGATTCAGACCAAGAGCTAGAGGTATGGCGAGCAGAATCCAAAAACCTACAGCACACATTTTTGTAGAAGTTGAAAAGGAAAGCTAATGGGTCAAAAAACGAATCCAATCGGACTAAGACTAGGGATAAACAAAAACTGGAGAAGTAGATGGTTCATTAACTATAATACAATGCCTGAAAACGTATTAGGTGATTATGAACTAAGAAAATTTCTTAAAAAGAAACTTTATTACGCAGGTGTAAGTGATATTATTATTGAAAGAACAGCTAAAAAAATCAGAATTACTATTTTTGCAGCAAAACCTGGTATCATCATTGGTAAAGGCGGAAGCGAAATAGAAGCTCTTAAAGCTGAACTTCAAAAAAGAATTGGCGGAAAAGAACTTATTCTTAACATTAAAGAAGAAAGAAAACCTCAAATTTCAGCTCAGCTTGCAGCTGAAAACGTTGCTACTCAGATAGAAAGAAGGGTAGCATTCAGAAGAGCTATGAAAAAAGTTATTCAATCAGCACTTAAATCTGGTGCAAAAGGTATTAAAGTTCAGGTTGCAGGAAGACTTAACGGTGCTGAAATGGCTAGAACTGAATGGTATCTTGAGGGAAGAGTTCCTCTTCATACATTAAGAGCAAAAATTGATTACGGTTTTGCTGAAGCTTTAACTACATATGGTATTATCGGTGTTAAAGTATGGATATTCAAAGGTGAAGTTCTTCAAAGAAAAATGAATTCTGACGATACTCAAGCGCCAGAAAGAAAAGCTCCAAGAAGAAGAAAAGGACGCAGAAATGTTAATGCCAAAAAGAACTAAATACAGAAAACAACAAAAAGGTAGAAACAGAGGTAAAGCCTACAGAGGTAGTACTCTGTCATTCGGAACATACGGTCTTAAAGCCGTAGAACTTGGAAGAATCAACTCAAGACAAATTGAAGCGGGAAGGGTTGCGCTTTCAAGAACTATGAAAAGAACAGGTAAAATCTGGATTAGAGTATTCCCAGACAAACCTCTAACAGCAAAACCTGTTGGTGTGAGAATGGGTAAAGGTAAAGGTAGTGTTGAAGAGTGGGTTATGAATATTAAACCCGGAAGAATTATTTTCGAAATTACTGGTGTTAATAATGAAACTGCCGTTAGGGCATTAACTCTTGCAGCTGCTAAATTGCCGTTCAAAACAAAAATTGTAAGCATGGAGAGTGAAAATGAGCTATACTAAACTTAACGTAGCGGAACTTATTGAAAAAACTGAAAAAGAGCTTCAGGATCTTTTAAAAGAGAAAAAAATGGAGCTTTTTGAAACAAGAATGAAATTAAAAACTATGCAGCTACAAGACACATCTCTTGTTAGAAAAATTAGAAAAGACATCGCAAGAATTAAAACTGCGATGAGAGCAAAAAGGGGTAACTAATGCCTAAAAGAATTATTACTGGAAAAGTTATCAAAAAAACTGGAGATAAAACTATCAACGTATTGGTTGAAAGAAAAGTTTTACATCCTAAATATCATAAAATTGTTAAAAAATTTAAAAAATACCTTGTTCATGATGAAGAAAATGCGGCTAACGTTGGCGATGTTGTTACCGCAATTGAACACAGACCAATTTCTAAAAGAAAATCTTTCGTTCTTAAAGATATTCTTGAGAGAGGAGAATAAGAATGATTCAACCATTTACAAGATTAAAAGTTGCTGATAACAGCGGTGCTAAAGAAATCATGTGTATTAAAGTTTTGGGAGGGTCTAAAAGAAGATATGCTTCAGTAGGTGACATTATTGTCGCTTCTGTAAAAAAAGCCCTTCCAAACGGTAAAATTAAAAAAGGTCAAGTTGTAAAAGCGGTAATCGTTAGAACTAAAAAAGAAGTTCAAAGAGAAAACGGTTCGCTAATCAGATTCGATGATAACGCGGCAGTTATCATTGATGCTAAAAAAGAACCTGTAGGAACTCGTATTTTCGGACCAATCGCGAGAGAAGTTAGATACGAAGGTTTCCAAAAAATTACATCACTTGCTCCGGAGGTGCTATAATGGGTGCTAGAAAAAATTTACCTCCTAAATTCAAAATTAAAAAAGGCGACAGCGTAAAAGTTATCGCAGGAGATGACAGAGGAAAAACTGGTGAAGTTTTAAAAGTACTTGTTAAAGATTCAAAAGTACTTGTTAAAGGTGTGAACGTAGTTAAAAAGGCTGTTAAGCCTACTGAGCAAAATCCAAAAGGTGGATTTGAATATGTTGAAAGACCAATTCACATCTCAAATGTAAAAAAAGTAGAAGGCTGAGAAGATGTTTGAAGTACAAAAAAAATATAAAGACGAAGTTAGGGCAAAACTTGCAGAAGAGTTTGATATTAAAAACCCTATGCTGATTCCTAACATTGAAAAAATCGTTGTTAGTGCTGGTGTTGGTGAAGGAAGCAAAGATAAAAAATTCCTTCAAAGCGTAGCTGATACATTAACAATTATTACTGGTCAAAAAGCGGTAATTACACCTGCTAAAAAATCAGTTGCAGGATTTAAAGTAAGAGAAGGTATGCCTGTAGGTGTTAAAGTAACACTTAGAGGTGAAATGATGTGGAATTTCCTTCAAAAACTTATCTCAATCGCACTACCGAGAGTTAGAGACTTTAAAGGTGTAAAAAGAGACGGTTTTGACGGAAGAGGTAACTTTAACTTCGGTCTTACAGAACAGTTAGTGTTTACTGAAGTTGATTACGACAGTATTATCAGAGTACATGGTATGAATATTAATATTTCCACAACAACTGAAGACGATAGACTGGCTGAAAGAATGCTAGAACTTATCGGATTCCCATTCACAAAAGGAAAGTAATATGGCGAAAAAAAGTATGATAGCTAAAGCTAAAAGAAAACCAAAATTCAAAGTAAGAGCATATACAAGATGCTCTATCTGTGGTAGAGTTCACTCTGTTTACAGAGATTTTGGTATTTGTAGAATTTGTCTAAGAAAAATGGCAAACGAGGGATTACTCCCTGGTGTTAAAAAAGCAAGTTGGTAAAAGGATGCCAAGATGATGAACGATATTATTGCAGACGGATTAACAAGAATCAGAAATGCCGCTATGAGAGGTTTAGAAGTGACTAAACTTAATCACTCTAAACTTATGGAAGCGGTATTGAAAGTTTTTGAAGAAAAAGGTTATATTGAAAGTTTTAAAGTAATTGAAGATGGTAACAAAAAATTCATCAACGTGACTTTAAAATATGATGAAAACGGCAACTCTGTTATCAGAGAAGTTAAAAAAGTGTCTAAACCTGGTAGAAGGGTTTATAAAGGATACGAAGACATTAAAAGATTTAAAAACGGATACGGTACTCTAGTAGTATCAACTAGCAAAGGCGTTTTACCTAATGACGAAGATTACAAAGAAAAAGTAGGCGGCGAAGTAATCTGTAGTATTTGGTAAGGAGATAATTTATGAGTAGAATAGGTAAACAACCCGTAAAGTTAGCTTCCGGCCTTGAAGCTAAACTTGAAGGGAATAAATTAATTATTAAAAAAGGCCAAGATTCAAAAGAAATCGACACTAAAGGTGTTGTAAAAGTTAATATTAACGGTGATGAATTAACTTTTGAACCGGTAGAAGAAACTAAATTCGCAAAAGCTATGTGGGGAACTGTAAGAGCTTTAGCTAATAATGCTGTTATCGGATTAACTCAAGGATTTGAGAAAAAACTTGAAATCAACGGTGTTGGTTACAGAGCAGCTGTAAAAGGTAATATTTTAGAATTACAACTTGGATATTCACACCCTATAAATTATGAAATTCCTAAAGGAATTACTATTACTGTTGAAAAAAATATTATTACAGTAAAAGGTAGCGATAAACAACAAGTTGGTCAAGTTGCTTCAGAAATCAGAAGCTTTAGAAAACCTGAGCCTTACAAAGGTAAAGGTGTTAAATATGTTGATGAACATATTATCAGAAAAGCTGGTAAAACAGCTAAAAAATAAGGGTGAGAGATGAGAAGAAGTAAAGCATTAGCTAAAAGAGATTTAAGAAGATTAAAAAGAAAAAGAAGAGTAAGAGGTAGAATCAGCGGTACTGCTGATATGCCTAGAGTAACTATTTTTAAATCAAACAGATACTTAGTTATTCAAGCTATTGATGATGTTGCTGGTAACACATTGGCATTTTTAAATACTGCTCATTTAGAAAACAAATTACCGTCAAACATTAACGGTGCAAAAGAAGCGGCTAAAATTTTTGCTGAAAAATTAAAAGCAGCTGATATTGATGCTGTTAGATTTGACAGAAATGGATACAAATATCACGGTGTAGTTGCAGCGTTTGCAGATACTCTTAGAGAAAACGGTATAAAATTATAAGGAAGGCAAATGGCTAAAAAAGCTCAAGTAATTAGAGATTATAACAGAGAAGATTTTGAAGAAGTAGTTGTTAACATTGGAAGAATTACTAAAGTTGTTAAAGGTGGTAGAAGATTCAGATTTAACGCTTTGGTAGTTGTTGGAAACAAAAAAGGTATTGTTGGAATCGGAACTGGTAAAGCTAAAGAAGTTCCTGATGCTATCAAAAAAGCAATTGACGATGCATTTAAAAACTTAGTTGAAATTAACGGTATTCACGGTAATACAATTAATCATGACGTACAAGCTAAATATAATGCATCTAAAATTTTACTTAAACCGGCAAGTGAGGGTACAGGGCTAATCGCCGGTGGTGCGGTGAGACCGGTACTTGAACTTGTAGGTATTAAAGATATTCTTTCTAAATCATTAGGTTCAAACGAGCCTCACAACTTAGTTAGAGCTACAGTAGAAGCTCTAAAAATGATTAAAAGCAAAAAGGCGTAATCATGGCGTTAAATAATTTAAAACCGGCATGCGGTTCTACTCATAAAACAAAAAGAGTAGGACGTGGAGCAGGTTCAGGATACGGAAAAACTAGTAGCAGAGGACAAAAAGGTCAGAAATCAAGAACTGGTTATTCACAAAAAAGAGGATTTGAAGGTGGTCAACAGCCGCTTCAAAGAAGACTTCCAAAAGTTGGATTTAAAAGTAGAGTGGTAAAACCTCAGGCGATTAACGTGGACAAGTTTCCTGCAATTGTAGAACTTGAAGAAATTACAATGGAAGCTTTAGCTAACATTGTAAAAATTAAAGCAAAAAAAGTAAAACTTATTGGAACAAAAGCTAAAGAGCTTAAAGATAAAATAAAAGATGCTAACATAACTACATCTGGAAAGTAAGGGTATGAATCCGATAGCAAAAAAAATCTTAATTACCCTTGGTTTCCTTCTCATTTATAGAGTTCTAGCATATGTCCCGGTACCAGGGGTAAATATAGATGTAATTAAAGACTTTTTTTCAGGACATCAGCACGATGCATTAGGTTTACTTAATATGTTCAGTGGTAATGCTGTGAGCAGAATGAGTATTATTGCTCTTGGTGTTATGCCATACATTACTGCGTCAATTATTATGGAGCTTCTTGCAGCAACATTCCCAAAACTTGGCGAGATGAAAAAAGATTCTCAAGGCTTTCAAAAATATATGCAAATAGTTAAATATTCTACGGTAGCAATTGCTTTTGTACAGGCTATCGGTATTGCAATCGGTCTTACATCTTTAACAGGCAAAGCAGGTGAATCTGCAGTTATGATCGACACATCTACATTTGTAATATTAACCGCATTTTCTATGATGGGCGGTACAATGCTTCTTGTATGGATCGGTGAACAGATTACTGAAAGAGGTGTAGGTAACGGTATCAGTTTAATTATCTTTGCAGGAATAGTGAGTAGAATTCCGGCAGCGATTGTAGGCACCCTTAACCTCGTAGACGTAGGAGAATTGTCTGTTATAGGGCTGATCTTTATTCTGTTAATCGTAGTAGGAACAATAGCGTTTATTATATATGTTGAACTTGCTGAGAGAAGAGTACCGATTTCATATCAGAAAAAAGTATTAATGCAAAATAAATTTAAAAGAGTTATGAATTATATTCCTATTAAAGTAAACTTGAGTGGTGTTATTCCTCCAATTTTTGCTAGTGCGATATTAATGTTTCCTCTAACTGTTTTAAGTGGAGTATCCAATCCGGTATTAGTAACAATTAGAGATTATTTAAATCCAAACGGATATTTATACCATGTATTATTGTTTGCTTTCGTTATATTTTTTGCTTATTTTTATGCTTCTATTGTATTTAATGCAAAAGAAATCGCGGAAAACTTAAAAAAACAGGGCGGATTTATACCTGGGATCAGACCTGGAGAACAAACTGCTAAATTTTTGAATGAAGTTGCAAGCAGACTTACATTCTGGGGTGCGCTGTACTTAGGTGCAATTACAGTAATGCCTTGGCTGCTTGTAAAACTTATAGGTATTAATTTTTATTTTGGTGGTACAGCTGTACTTATCGTTGTCCAAGTTGC